>NZ_JAUBQB010000015.1:0-104394 GCF_036701035.1 Microcoleus sp. Pol7_B2
CGGGACTTAGCAGTTGCAGTGCTGCAAGAGCGGCTTGGTGACGCTACGACAAATCCGGATGCCGATTTGGGGGTTCGTCTGAGCCGTGCGATTTTTATGTAACGTGAGTTCGGGATAAGAAAGGGACAAGCAAGTAAGTTAAAAGTCATCAAACCAAAGCTTTAAGCTGCTGTGCATCTAATTTGACAGTCAATTTTTCTACAATTCTTGTGGAACGGGCATCCTGCCCGTTTCTTTATTCAATTTAGATGCGTAGCAGCTTACAGGTCGTCCCATGATTAGTTTAGAAGAAGAATTTTGCAGGATTGTACAATAACTTGCAAGTATCGTTATATCGTGCCCTATGCTGAAGTCCTTATAATCAAACTTAAACAGTGAGATACAAAAATTTTTAGGCCGAGCCATGAAAGAAATACACGATATTAGGGCTGCTTTAGAGCAAGTAAAAGACACCACGAAAAAGCTAGCCTTGGCAACTTTAGTTAAAGTGGAAGGTTCAACTTATCGCCGTCCTGGTGCGCGAATGTTGATGAGTGCAGATGGCTTGATAGTAGGTGCAATTAGCGGTGGATGTTTGGAAAGTGATGTATTTGAGAAAGCACAGCAGGTAATGAACACTGGTAGTCCTTGTGTGGTTAAGTATGACTCCACCTCCGAGGAAGATTTAATTTGGGGATTGGGGCTTGGCTGTCAAGGCATTGCTTATGTTTTGATTGAATCGTTGCCAGTAAACGAGCCGAACCAAATTAGTTTTGTCCACAAATGCCTTGATGCTCGGTTTGAGAGCGCTATTGCAACTGTATTTAATATAGAGGGTGAAAGCAAATCTCAAATAGGCGATCGCTTGCTAATAAATTCAGATATCATCAACCACATCAGCGATGAGGAATTAGCAGCAGCGGTTTTAAGGGATACACAAGCAGCACTTCAACAGAAAACCTCGGTAGGGAAACAATATCAGTTAACAGGCGGGAAAGTTGAAGTTTTTATTCAAGTCATTCAGCCGCCGCTGTCGCTGGTAATTTTGGGTGCTGGGTATGACGTTCTTCCCGTTGTTCGCTTTGGCAAACAGTTAGGATGGCATATTACTGTAGTCGATCACCGCCAACGGGAAGCAAGCCGAAAGCGTTTTCAAGAAGCCGATCGAGTTAAATTTTGTTCTCCTCAGGATGTATTAAAAAAAATCGATCTAGATGAGCGTACTGTTGCTGTAGTTATGACTCATAATTATTTAGACGACCTGGAATTGCTGAGAGTGTTATTGCCTTCTGGCTTAAAATACTTAGGTGTACTTGGCCCTAAGAAAAGAACAGCCCGATTATTGCAAGAACTACAACAAGAAGGAGTTATCCCCACTCCACAACAGCAACAAAATTTATATAGTCCGGTGGGACTCGACATTGGGGCAGATAATTCCGAAGAGATTGCTCTAGCGATTATCGCTGAAATTCAAGCAGTAACAGCAAAGCATCAAGGTGGTTTTTTAAGAAATCGCACTGTACCAATTCATGCTTCAATCAATAGTCACTTATCAAAAATTTAATGGCTAATACGAGTGTGTTCTTAATAATCAAAAATTCAAAACTTGGGTATGGTATTTAAAATTGGTCTAATTATTCTCGCTGCTGGAGCTGCAACCCGCATGGGAAGACCAAAACAATTGCTTTCTTATCAAGGACGCAGCCTGATACTCCATGCGGTTGAAGTTGCCTTAGCTTCTATGAGCCAACCTATCATAGTAGTCCTGGGAGCTTATGCAGAACAAATTAAACCGGAACTAATGCCAAAGGCCGTGCAAGTTGTAGAGAACTCCCAATGGCAAGAGGGAATGTCTTCTTCTATTCGCGCTGGTATTAGTATGCTACTGAAAACTAACTCTAAACTTGATGCAGTTATCATCTCACTTGCAGATCAGCCGCTAGTTTCTACCCAGATTTTCAATCAATTGATTCAGTCTTATCAAGAAACGCAAAAAGTAATTATTGCCTCAAAGTATAACGAAACTACAGGCGTGCCTGCCCTGTTTAGCAATGCCTTATTTCCAGAACTGATGCAGCTTGAAGGAGATAAAGGTGCAAAAGCGTTAATACAAAAATATATAGATACAGGATTGATTCTGCTAATACCAGAAGCGGCGATTGATATTGATACCCCGGACGATTACAAGCAGTTGCTATTAAAGAATTTTAAAGAGTGAATAAATTATGAAAACTAACGATCGCCAAATTTACCAACAAGTAATTTTGACACACGCCAGAAAACCGCAAAACAAAGGAAAAACTGACCCAGTACACCGTCAACACCGAGGAGAAAATCCCTTTTGCGGTGATGTGGTGGATTTAACGCTGCTACTAGATGAAGCAGAAAGTAAAATTGCAGATATTAAATTTGAAGGTGCAGGTTGTGCTTTGTGCCTTGCTTCTGCTGACTTAATGGCGATCGCTATCAAAGGTAAAACTATTTCACAGGTGCTTTTAATGGTAGAAGAGTTCCGCGAGATGGTAGCGGGAAATACTCAGTTTGAGCCTCCGTTGGAGAAACTCAATATCATGCAAGGTGTTTCCCGATATCCGATGCGGGTTAAGTGTGCAACTTTGGCTTGGCATACCCTCAAAGCGGCGCTGAGTTCGGTTGAAACTAGGAATGAACAGGTATAGCCAGCATCCAGCAGAGGCACATCCAATGGACTCATATCAATTCCGGTTCATCGGAATTATTGTTGACTGTTGACTGTTGACTGTTGACTGTTGACCCTTCGACGAAGCGAGCGGGCAAAGCTGTTGGCTGTTGATTGTTGACTGTTGGCTGTTGACTGTTGGCTGTTGACTAATGACTAATGACTGTTCACTGTTAACGGGGGGGTCGAAAAACTGAATGATAGTTGAGTATTGACTGTTGATTCGATTTTACAATTCCTCAGCTAGCGGAGTTGATATCACGTTGATCGCTTTTACATTGGCACCCCTTTGTGGGGAGAAATCGCCCGCCTCAACCGTGACTGAACCGACAAGTGTGGGTCGAGATCGAGGCTAAGGCTAAGGTACGGTTGCGCTTTGGACTCTTCAACAATTTGGCTGACAATCGGCAGTTCGATCGTAGCAAGCAGAGAATGTATCAGGTCGTACAGAAGCGAGATCGCGCTGCTCAGAAGCATTTCTTTGCTGCCCTCAGCAATGACACAAATGGCAGGGATAGAGACACTATTAACGCATTCCGAAGGTGAGGAGGAGGGATTGAAGTGCAATCCTTTGAGCGGCTCAATTGTCCCATCATGACGAATCGCCTGTGCAATAGGCTATTCGTCAGTTCGTCTCTGTGGACTTGTGCTCTGTCTGCCTCGCGAAGAGCCTGCTGGTCGTTCATTAACGACCTAGCGGACTTTTCACTCGTTTTGGCAGCGTTAATTTCTAAGTTTGCAGGATTGTACAACAATCTTAGACGATCGTTCTATTGCTTGCCCTTGAGGATTCTTAGAATGAGGCTAAAGCAATGAAAAACGATTCCGGCGAATTGTAAGCGTCTGGATTTCTCTTCAAGAGAAAACTCAAATTTGTTTGGTTAAGCTTTCTCACGATCGCACCAGAAGCATCCTCCAATACACGGCAGGCATCGGTCGCTGTGGGAAAGCTTTGCATGACTAAGCACAAACATGGAGGAACAGAAATGAAACGGCTCACGATGCGTGTTATAGCATTTTCCTTATTGGCTTTGGGGTTCGCGCAGGCAGGTCGTACACAAGTCTCATCTGGCGATCGCCCACAGACCGTAGAAATCACGCGGAACGGTTCGCAGCTTTCCACTGAAGGATCTGCCGAATATTTCACGGGTTCTGTACGCATCAATCCTCTTTTTCCGGTGCACGATCCATCACGCGCATCTGGCGCAAGTGTCACCTTCGAGCCAGGTGCCCGAACCGCATGGCACACCCATCCCTTGGGGCAGACCCTGATTGTGACGGCTGGAGTTGGCTGGGTTCAGCAGTGGGGTGGTCAAATTCAGGAGATTAGACCTGGTGATGTCGTCTGGATTCCACCAAGTGTGAAACACTGGCACGGAGCTACAGCAACTACAGCCATGACTCATATTGCCATTCACGAGGCGCTCAACGGTAGCCCTGTGGACTGGATGGAACAGGTCAGCGACGAGCAATATAAAGCAAGATCCTAATGCTTTTGAGAAGGTTCTCCACCAAGGGGAAAAACTGCCACAAGAGCATCGTGATTGGGGTTCTCGCTTTAGCAATGTCCCTGAGTTCCTCAGCCTGCCGTGCCGATAACAGGATGCCTAGCAGCGCCCCGTCAGAAATGCCAACTGAACTATCAACCGAGCAGCCAAACAGGATGAAGATAAACATCAAGGTCGGAAACAAAGTCATTACAGCTACGTTGATTGACAGCAAAACCACTCAGGATTTTATTTCCCTGTTGCCATTAACGCTGACGCTGGAAGACCAGGCGAACACCGAAAAAATTAGTAATTTGCCAAGACGATTATCTACAAAAGATGCCCCTCCAGGCAGTGATCCTGCGGTTGGAGATATTGCTTATTACGCTCCCTGGGGGAATTTGGCGATGTATTACAACGATTTTGGATACTCAAACGGACTGGTTATTCTCGGAAAAATTGACGGTGACATCGAGACATTGAATGTGCCTGGTTCTGTAGAAGTGACGATCGAGCTGCAATCGCAATAAAGAGGGTACGGAAATGAAACGGCTTGCGACGACTATCGAACCAAAGCGAACCTGCTAGATAAACCCATACTTATCGAGAAGTCAATGAAACACCGCATTCTAATACCAACCCTCTTGATGAGTGCAATCTGCACAGCGGCGACATTTGCACTCGACAAAACACACGTCTCGCGAAATAACCCCCAAGCACTCGCGCAGCAGTCCGCTGTAGTCGAGGGGGCGGACAACTTCTATAAGAGCAACCAGGTGACTATGCAGAGAGTTACGTTCAAAAACCAATACAACATACAAGTTGTCGGGAATCTATTCATTCCCAAAGCCTTAGATCAGAACGCCAAGAATTCAGCAATCATTGTCGGACACCCAATGGGCGCAGTCAAAGAACAGAGCGCAAATCTATATGCCCAAAAGCTGGCTGAGCAGGGATTCGTCACCTTGTCCCTCGATTTGTCCTTCTGGGGCGAGAGTGAGGGGCAGCCCCGCAACGTTGTTTCGCCCGATATTTATGCCGAGGATTTCAGTGCTGCGGTCGATTTTCTGGGTACCCGGCCATTCGTTGACAGGGAACGAATTGGCGGTCTTGGGATTTGTGGCAGCGGCAGCTTCGTCATCAGCGCCGCCAAGATTGACCCGCGCATGAAAGCTATTGCGACGGTCAGTATGTATGACATGGGTGCGGCTAATCGCAACGGGCTGAGGCATTCCACGACCCTCGAACAGAGGAAGCAAGCGATCGCAGCGGCGGCCCAGCAACGCTATGCGGAGTTCACGGGCGGCGAAACCCAATACACAAGCGGAACCGTGCATGAACTGAATGAAAACTCCACCGCGATTGAGCGTGAGTTTTATGACTTCTACCGCACTCCGAGGGGCGAATACACCCCCGAAGGTTCGTCGCCGCAACTGACAACGCATCCGACGCTGACCGGCAACGTCAAATTCCTGAACTTCTACCCGTTCAATGACATTGAGACGATTTCGCCCCGTCCCATGCTGTTCATCACAGGTGACAGCGCGCATTCGAGGGAGTTCAGCGAAGACGCCTATCAGCGGGCAGCCGAGCCAAAGGAACTCTACATTGTTCCGAACGCAGGACATGTCGATTTGTACGACCGGGTGAACCTCATCCCATGGGACAAGCTTGCGTCCTTTTTCAATCAGCACCTCAGTCGGTAAGCAGATTCTGACTTTTAACTCAAAGACAGGAGTTCAAACAATGCAAACGCGCAAACTTGGAAATAGCAATTTAGAAGTCTCGGCGGTCGGGCTGGGCTGTATGGGTATGAGCTTTTCCTATGGTCCAGCAGCAGACAAACAGGAGATGATCTCACTGATTCGGTCAGCCGTCGATCGGGGGATCACATTCTTTGATACCGCAGAAGTTTACGGTCCGTTCACCAATGAAGAGCTGGTGGGCGAAGCGCTCGCCCCTTTCCGCAACCAAGTCGCGATCGCCACTAAGTTTGGGTTCAAACCTGCTTCTAACGGCGAATCGAGGTGGAGTGAGTTGGACAGCCGGCCCGAACATATCAAAGAAGTTGTGGAGGGTTCACTCAAGCGACTCAAGGTTGAGGCGATCGACCTGCTCTATCAGCACCGAGTTGATCCAAACGTGCCGATCGAAGATGTGGCGGGAGCGGTAAAGGAACTGATCGAGGACGGCAAGGTGAAGCACTTTGGACTGTCTGAAGCAAGTGCACAAACGATTCGTCGTGCTCATGCCGTTCAACCCGTGACGGCGCTGCAAAGTGAATACTCGCTGTGGTGGAGGGAGCCTGAAGCCCAGATCTTACCGACCCTCGAAGCACTCGGAATTGGCTTCGTTCCATTTAGCCCGTTGGGAAAGGGCTTCCTCACCGGCAAGATCACCGAAAACACGACGCTCGATCAGTCCGACTTCCGCAACACCATCCCTCGCTTTGCGCCAGAAGCTCGGAAAGCGAATCAAGCGCTGGTTGATTTGCTTAGTACGATCGGGCAACGGCATCAGGCGACCCCGGCTCAGATCGCGCTTGCCTGGCTACTGGCTCAGAAACCCTGGATCGTACCGATTCCAGGCACCACAAAGCTGCATCGCCTAGAGGAAAACATTGAGGCAGTCTCGGTCGAACTCACGCCCGACGATCTACACGACATTAATGATGCTGCCTCAAGGATTGAGGTACAAGGGGCAAGATACCCCGAAAAGATGGAGCAATTGATCGATCGCTAAGGAGGGAAAATAGCTGTTCTTCACACTTCAACATTTACCTCATACAAGGCATTTTCATTCAATATATTTGCCTCATCTCGATCATTCTCGGACTGGTTATGATCGCTGATAAGCTGCGAGTGGCTTACCCGATCGTGCTTGTATTGGGTGGACTCGCGCTGAGTTTCATCGCTCCGTTTTCAACTATCACCATCAATCCGGAACTGGTTTTCCTGATTTTTCTTCCACCCCTACTCTATGAAGCAGCATGGCAAGTCTCGTGGAAAGAATTCTGGAAATGGCGAGGGCTCATCATCGGGTTTGCGTTTCCGATCGTCATCTTAACGTCATGCGTGATTGCCTTTGTCTCCAGTGCGTTGATTCCCGGTTTTACGTTAGCGCTGGGCTTTCTTTTGGGTGGTATTATCTCACCGCCTGATGCCGTTTCCGCAACGACGATCATGCGGCGGGTCAATGTGCCGAAATCGCTGATGAGCATTGTCGAAGGCGAAAGCCTGCTCAACGATGCCTCGTCGCTGATTGTGTTTCGCTTTGCATTGGCGGCAGTTCTCACTCGTCAGTTTCAATTTCAAGAGGCAGCCGTCAACTTCGTTCTCGTTATTCTAATGGGAATTCTGATCGGACTGGTTGTCGGGTTGATTTTCTACGGCATTCATCGTTTGTTGCCCACAACGTCTAGCATCGAAATCGTTTTATCCCTGGTCACGCCCTACTGCATGTATTATTTTGCCGAACACTTTCATGTTTCGGGCGTGCTAGCGGTCGTCAGCGGTGGGCTTCTGTTATCCAGCAAGCGCAATAGTCTGCTGAGTTATCGGAGCCGGGTTGAAGGCTTAAATGTCTGGACGAATTTGGTTTTTGTCTTGAACGGGTTGATTTTTTTGCTCATCGGACTCGAATTGCCGTTTGTCATCCGGCAGCTTGGAAACATTAGTTTAGGTAGTGCCGTTTGGTACGGATTGATCATCGCTTTCGTGCTGATTGTAACCAGGCTGCTTTGCACATTAGGAACTTCTGTTCTGATGAGATTCATGAGCCGTTTTATCACGGTGTCAGACCCAAATCCGGGATGGAGAGGTCCGCTGATTTTCGGCTGGGCAGGAATGCGCGGTGTGGTATCGCTGGCATCTGCACTTTCTGTCCCGCTCCTGACTCAAACAGGACAGCCGTTTCCCTATCGTGACCTTATTCTCTTTATCACGTTGATCGTCATTCTCATCACCCTGGTGTTTCAAGGATTAACGCTTCCCTGGCTGATCCGCAAAGTCAACCTCAAGGATAGATTCACTCTTATCCCTGAACAAAAGCAGGAAATCATCATTCAAAAGAAATTAGCGCTAGCTTCACTTCGATTTTTAGAAGAAAAATACAGCGGAGAGCGGGCACGAAACGAACACCTGGATAATTTGTTCTCGAAGCTCGACATCGATCTAAAGTTTTTTGATCGCCAACTCGAAGAATCGAATTTCGTCTGGCAAAACTCATTAAAAAGCTATCAATCCATCTACCTGGAAGTGCTGGAGCAACGACGAAATCTATTGAACAAAATGAATCGCCATGCCGAGTTTGACGAAGAGTTGATCAGGAAGTATCTCTTGTTGATCGATGTGGAAGAATTCAAAGTTCGGGAAATCGGTTTACAGGAATCCGACGCTGAGTAAGGAGAAATGATGAGCAACAACACCAAAGAAAAAGCCGTTATCACGGGCGCAACCAGCGGGTTAGGTGTGAAAAATTAAAGGAGTAAAAAATGACAACGAACGAGAATGGAAGCTACATAGGAAAGGTTGCGTTTGTGACCGGAGCAGCGAGCGGGAGCGGTCGAGCTACGGCGCTGGCGTTTGCCCGTGAAGGTGCCAGCGTGGTGGTTGCTGACATCTCAGAACAGGGCAATCAAGAAACGGCACGCACGATCGAAGAACTGGGTGGTCGGGCGATCGCCGTCAAGTGCGATGTGACGCGAACAGAGGACGTGAAGGCGGCTCTGGACAAGACCGTTGAGGCTTTCGGGCGGCTGGACTTTGCCTTCAACAACGCGGGCATCGAGCCGAGGAATGCGGCTCCGACCGCGGAGTACGAGGAGGAGGAGTGGAACCGGATCATCGACATCAACCTGCGCGGCGTTTTCCTGTGTATGAAGCACGAGATCCCGCTGATCCTTAAACAGGGTGGTGGCGCGATCGTCAATACCTCATCGGGGGCAGGAATCATCGGCATCAAGGGCAGCCCCGCATACACTGCCGCGAAACATCGCGTAATTGGTCTCACCAAGGCGGCAGCCCTAGACTACGCCGCCCAGAATATCCGCGTCAATGCCGTCTGTCCCGGCTACATCGACACCCCGATGATGGGTCGCTTCACTGGCGGCACGGACGAAGGGCGAGCGCAGGTAATTGCGGAGGAGCCGATTGGAAGGATGGGCAAGCCTGAGGAGATCGCTGCGGCAGTTGTTTGGCTGTGTTCGGACGCGGCTGCCTTCATGGTTGGACACGCTATGGTCATCGACGGTGGACAAACGGTGCAGTAATCGTCGCCAACCTAATCAAACCTTAACCGCACGACAAAAAAAAAGCACGATCGCCATCGCCACTGCCGTTAACGGCGATGACTCATATCGCCCTGCAGGCGGTAGGCGACATTAGCGACGAACAGTACCATATACCAAACGTAAACAGCTAGGAGCATTGATTCATGTACAACACGAAAGCTTATTCCGCAGCCAGTGCAACATCACCGCTAGCCTCCGACACGATCGCACGGCGCGATCCAACCGAACACGACGTACAGATCGAAATCCTCTTCTGCGGCATCTGTCACTCTGACGTACATTCAGTGCGTGACGAGTGGAGCGATTTCATGTCCACGACCTACCCGATCGTTCCCGGTCATGAGATCGTCGGACGGGTCACTCAAGTTGGTTCTGCAGTGACGAAGTACAAGCCCGGCGATCTAGCGGGAGTCGGCTGTATGGTCGATTCGGATAGTACCTGTCCCCATTGCAAAGCTGGCTTTGAGCAGTTTTGCCAAAATGCGATCTTAACCTACAACTCCCCAGACAAGCACAAGACTGCTCCAGTCACCTATGGTGGCTATTCCGATAGCATTGTTGTTGATGAACGCTTCGTGCTGCGCGTTCCCCCAAACCTCGATTTGGCTGGAGTTGCGCCACTCCTGTGTGCAGGCATTACCACGTATTCGCCACTCCGTCATTGGGGAGTCACAGAGGGTAAGAAAGTAGGTGTGGTCGGTCTGGGCGGATTGGGGCACATGGGCGTGAAGCTTGCTCATGCAATGGGAGCACACGTCGTTGCCTTTACCACGTCCCCCGACAAGAAAGAAGACGCACTCCGCCTAGGTGCCGATGAAGTTGTTGTTTCCCGCAATGCTGACGAGATGCAAAAGCACGCTGGTAGCTTCGATTTTATCCTCGATACCGTCGCCGCCAAGCACGACATTAATGCTTATCTCAACCTGCTCCGCCTCGACGGTAACATCACCCTGGTTGGTGCGCCTGAAAAGCCCTTGGAGGTCGCAGCATTCAGCCTGATTATGGGTCGCCGCAGTCTTTCTGGCTCTATGATCGGCGGCATCGCGGAAACCCAAGAGATGCTCGACTTTTGCGGTGAACATAACATCACTGCCGATGTCGAAGTCATCCCGATCCAGAAAGTCAACGAAGCCTACGAAAGACTGCTCAAGTCCGATGTGAAGTACCGCTTTGTAATTGATATGGCATCTCTGAAATCTGAATAACTCAGGCCGTCCCTAGAAGGCAGGGCTGTTTCATTCTCTTGTAGGGGCAAACCCTCGTGGTTGCCCCGATCGCTGAAATGCCCAATTTATCGTGTCTGGGCCTGGGCGGGCACTCTTAGCATAGCCCCTACAAAATCCTGGTTTTTCTGAGAATGAAACAGCCGTGCCCCAAAGCGGGGAAGTTCCGCCTAAAGAACAAAGCAAAAAATACCGCAGACGGAGTACCTTGGGCGTTGGCGCAAGATGGAGAGCAGTGGGTGAATTATGTGGATAAATATTCTGAATTTATACAATAGTTAATGAATTTAACTCGTAATAAACCTCGCTTTTATCAAAAGGGTATACAGGCTGCAACCCTTATTTAACCTTGTTTCTAGACCTCTTTCTCACGCTTCCAGACCCCTGATAACACAGAAAAATGAGAGGAAACATGATATTTTAGTAGTTAAAAAGGGATGTCATCATCATCTTCCTCTTCCACATTCTTCGCCGTCATCCGCCAACTCGTAATATACTCAATTTGCACATCAATTTTGTTAATCGCTTCCCCTAACCGCTTTTGGATGTATTGAGTCAGCGTCACCATAAAATCTAACTCAACTCCCACAGATAGCGCAAGTTTTGCCAATTTAGCAAAATCCACCTTCAAAATCGAGGAACTGGACAACTTAAAATGGGGAGTATTTTCCTGATTTTGCACCAACATTGCTTTTTTAATGCGCTCTTTCAGATGCTCAACTTCAGAATCCCGCAACTTCCATTCAGGCCAAATTTCTTTGTACCTTTCCCCCAATACTGTTAAATCCTCACTCTCCGGTTCCGGCACAATTTTCTTAGTAGATTTTCGCCGCTGCTGTACATTAGAATTCAACCGCCAACTAGCAATTTCCTCAACTTCCAAAGATGGATCAGTGACGAGTTGTCCTAACTGTTTTTGAATTTCTTTCGTCAGCGTTACCGGAAAATTTAACTCAATTCCCTCAGTTTGCGTCAGTCTTGCCAGGGTGAGAAAATCTACTTTCATAGCTATCGAACTGGAAAGCTCAAAATAAGAACTGTCTTTGAGCTTTTGGGCCAGCATCCCTGCTTTAATGCGTTCTTTCACTTCAGCGATTTCTGAATCTAGCGGCTTCCACTGAGATTCTATTTCCTGATATTTTTCGCCCAATGCTGTCAAGTTTTCCGTTGCGGGTTCGGGGTAACATTGGGCAAGGATATCTACCAGGCGGCGATGAACTCCAGCTAAATAAACCGCGTCCATGTTGGCATATTCTAGCTGCTTCTCGGTCAGGGGACGCTTGCCCCAATCGCCGCTTTGTTCTGTTTTATCTACATAAGCAATGCCACAAAGTGTTTCTATTAAAGTTTTGAGTTGTCGATTAGGTAATGGCAGAATGTAAGTGGGAATCTTTCTCGCCATTTTTAATGTGCAAGTGACATTTTGAGCGTCGTCGTTGCCCAGAAATCTGATGTCATAGCTGGCGTTGTGCAAAACTTTTTCAATATCTGGATTGACCATGATTTGGTTGATGAAATCTTTTGCCAATTCTGGTTGATCCAAGACATCTAGTAGAAAAGTGGCATCTCCCGTCGCATCTGTGGAGTCAGCTAACACCTGAATCAGAGATAATCTGGGGTTTGATTTATAGTCTGCTATTTCTGTATCCACCCACAGGATTTTAGCTTGGGCAAATTTAGTAATGAGTGCTTTGATGTCGTTTGCTGCGGTTAAATAAGGCATTTTTACAGATTTTTGCTATTAACTTTTTGATTCTCTTATGCTATAGCAATTATTAGCTCGATTGTCAACGATTCAAGCGTCGGGCATGGCATTGCCGTGTCCTGGAGACACGCAAACCTCAGAAACCCGGTTTCTTCCTATATTTCTCATTGCTGTTGGCAAAACTCGTAGAAACCGGGTTTCTAGCCTCCCGTTAAAAAAAGAATGCAGTCGATCGCACTATTGAGGATTCCCGCGAACTTCCTCTAAAAACCAGTTGCCTACTTCTGTATTGTCCGTCTGGCGACTGCGGCGCAAACCTTCCTCTAATAAAGCAACTTTTAGCCCCGGCAAAACTTGAGATTCCGTCAGCCGTTCGCTTCCCCGGTTAGCAATTATTTTGAAAGCAATAACTTGCGCTTTTTGTACGTCTACTACCCAATATTCAGACACTCCTAATTCTTCATAAATCATTCTTTTTGTCCCCAAATCGTCCACGAGAGAACTGTCGGCAATTTCAATTGCTAAATCTGGGGAAACTGCGCTATCTAAATTCACTACTGAACTGCCGCGAGGTGCCGTTTGTACCCGGTCTCCGATGTAGTAAGAAGCATCAGGTTGAGCGCCTCTGACACCTGTTTTGGCGTAGCTACAGTTGACCAGCAGTCTCATTTTTATACCTTTAGCAATGCCAAATAAATTGATTAAGATGACGATAATTCCCTTGTCATCAGCATGATCAGCCCCGACTGCTGCCATTTCAATCCTCAACTGTCCGTTGTAGTAGTAGCATTTTGCTCGAGCGTACTCCGGCTGTTTAATAATTTCTATATATTCATCCCAAGTCCCTGTAACCCAGGTATCAGTTAGTAGTTTGGTTTGGAGTTGACTCATCATTACCTCACCGGAAAATTTATTTGAGTTTTGACTAAATACTTTTGACGATAGATGGTTGATTTTTCACTTGTCACTATGTATGATTGTAGACGAGGGAAGATTATTTTCAATAAATTCCTGTCTTATTTTTATAAGAGGTAAATACAATGAGTGCTAAAGAATTATTACTCCAAGAAATGGAAAATATTCCAGAATTCATATTAGAAGAGGTTTGGGATTTTCTGCTATTTCTCAAAAACAAATATCAAAAAGACCAGCTAGAAAATAGCCTCCTAAGTGAATCTTCCCTGCAAAAAGACTGGTTGACAGCGGAGGAGGATGAAGCATGGCAACATTTGTAAAAGGTGATGTGGTTGTGGTTCCCTTCCCATTTTCAGATTTAACGCAAGCCAAGCGCAGACCAGCTTTAATTCTAGCCACTTTAGAGGGAAAGGATCTAATTCTTTGTCAGATTACTAGCCAGATTATTAGCGATCGTTATGCTATTGCCCTTCAAAGTAGCGACTTTAGTGAGGGGGGACTCAACCAAAATAGCAACATTAGACCTAATCGCTTGTTTACAACAGACCGAGGCATCATACTATATAAAGCGGGTCAGGTTAAACTTGAGAAGTTGAATGAGGCGCTCGCTAAGATAGTCGAGATACTTCAGCGGTAATTCTGTACATTTAAGCAGTAAGGTACGCGCTGCGTACCTTACAAACTATTAACCTAGGACTATTCTGCCACTTCCTCAGATTCGGATTCTTCGGCCGATTCTTCACCAGCAGGTGGCACTAAAGCCACAGCTACGATCGAATCATCCTCGTCCAACCGCTGCACCCGCACACCCGTTGCTGTGCGCGATTGAGTAGAAATTGCACTCACAGCCTGACGGATAATAATACCTCGGTTGGTAATGATCATCAACTCGTCATCTTCGTTGACAATTCGCAGCGCAGCTACGTAATCTTTAGCCTTTTTAGACTTGAATTTAGTAGCCGTCAATCCCTTGCCAGCCCGTCTTTGTAGGCGGAATTGAGAAACTGGAACCCGCTTGCCATAGCCGTTGGTGGTGATTACCAACACCGAAGGAACGTCGCTGCTACTTTTGGTAATTCCTTCGGCTTCTTCGCCTTCAATTTCCTCGGATTGCAGTTCTAATTCTTCATCTTCCAATTCCGAATCTTCAGTTTCTATGTCAGTAATTTCTGCTACTTCAAATTCCGAATCTTCAGTTTCTAACTGAGCAATATTAGCTCCCTCGAATTCCGAATCTTCAGTTTCCAATTCAGCAATTTCGGCAACAATTGAACTGGGCAATATGTCCATGCTGATCAACTCATCGCCCGATCGCAATTTCATCGATTTTACACCCCGCGTCGCGCGACCGACAGGGCGCAACTGTTCGTGATTAGTGCGGAAATGAATTGCCATCCCTTGGCGCGTGCCGATGATGATGCTGTCGCCCACTTTTGCTCTCCGCACCCAGCGCAGTTGGTCGCCTTCTTCTAGAGAAATCGCGATTAATCCGTTAGTGCGGATGTTGCCAAAAGCCGAAAGTGCGGTTTTCTTGATGTAGCCGCCGCGAGTCAGCATGACCAAGTATTCTTCGCTGGTGAATTCTGTGACTGACACCATAGAAGTGATTTTTTCTTCTATAGGTATCGGCAGCAGTTGCACCACGGGAGTGCCGCGGGCAGTCCGGGAACAGACGGGGATTTGATAAGCTTTGACAGAGTAAACTACACCTCTGTCGCTGAAGAACAAAACGCTATCGTGATCGCAGCAGGAAAGGAAATGTTCTACTCCGTCGTCTTCTTTCATTTTCGCGCCTGCTTTGCCGCGAGTAGCGCGACTTTGGGCCTCGAAAGTGCTGACAGGCATCCGCTTGATGTAGCCTTGCTCTGTGATCAGAATAATTGCTTGTTCGTTAGCAATTAAATCTCTTTCATCGATTTCTCCTTCGGCGTGCTCGATGACGCTGCGTCTAGGAGTGGCGATTTTTGTTTGGATTTCGACTGCTTCAACTTCGGCGATTTCTAAGATGCGTTCCCGGCGCGCTAAGATATCTTCCAAATCTTCGATTTTAGCTCGCAGTTCTTCGTGTTCTTGCTGAATTTTTTGCGCTTCTAATGCTGTCAAACGCCGGAGCTGCATTTGCAGAATTGCGTCGGATTGCTGTTCAGAAAGACCGTAATTATCCATCAATTCTTGTTTCGCGGCGGCGGAGTCGGCAGCAGCGCGAATTAGGTGAATAATTGCATCTAAGTTTTCTAAAGCAATTAATAAGCCTTGCAGAAGGTGATCGCGTTCTTCTGCTTTGCGGAGTTCGTATTGAGTCCGGCGAGTAATTGTCTCAATGCGGAAGTCTAGGAAGACATTGAGGAATTGGGAGAGCGTAAGTAATTGGGGTTCCCCATTTACTAGCGCTAACATATTGGCTCCAAAGTTGGCTTGGAGTGGTGTTTGTTTGTAGAGGTTGTTGAGGACGACGCGGGGATAGGCGTCGCGCTTGAGTTCGATCACGATGCGCATTCCGTCTCTGTCGCTTTCGTCGCGAATGTCGGAAATTCCATCTAATCTTTTGTCGTTGACAAGTTCGGCAATTTTCTCAATTAGGGCTGCCTTGTTTGTTTGGTAAGGCAATTCGGTGATAATAATTGCTTCTTTGTCGGGGCGGCCCGGATGTTCAATGGTTTCAATGCCGGCGACTCCGCGCATTGTAATCGAACCGCGACCGGTGGTGTAAGCATCGCGAATGCCGCTTCTGCCCAGAATTTGCCCTCCGGTGGGAAAGTCCGGGCCGGGGATGTACTGCATCAATTCCAGGTCGGTAATTGCTGGATTGTGGATTAGTGCTACTAAACCGTCAATTATTTCGCCTAAATTGTGTGGCGGAATGTTGGTTGCCATCCCTACAGCAATCCCGGAGGAACCGTTGAGCAAAATTTGGGGGATGCGTGCCGGGAGTACGAGGGGTTCTTGCTGTGAACCGTCGAAGTTGTCGCCGAAATCAACTGTTTCGGAGTCGATGTCGCGCAGCATGGAGTCGCTCGTCAAAGCTGTGAGGCGACATTCGGTGTACCGCATGGCAGCGGGCGGGTCGTTGTCAACGGAGCCGAAGTTGCCGTGGCCGTTGATCAGGCGTTCCCGCATAGAGAAATCCTGAGCCATCCGCACCAGGGCGTCGTAAACCGCTGTATCTCCGTGCGGGTGATACTTGCCCAGCACCTCCCCCACGACGCGGGCGCATTTGCGGAAAGGTCGATCGGGAGTCAAGCCCAATTCGTTCATGGCGTAGAGAATGCGTCGGTGAACGGGCTTGAGACCGTCCCTGGCATCTGGTAGCGCCCGACCGACTATTACGCTCATGGCGTATTCCAAGTACGATCGGGACATCTCATTACCCAGATCCGTCGGGATTATCCGCGACTCAGAGGTGCTCATAGGTTGAAAAACTCCGTTAAAAATTTAAATTTGACCGCTATAAATCTCAAAAATGCGATAAAATCGGTTTGGATTCAGTAGAGCTGCCAAATATTGCCAATTACTCCTGAAATTATATCACAATTTGCCTTGGACTTTATGGGAAAGTTGCCAGAAAAATTAAGGGACGAAACAAGCACAATTGATAATTTGTCAGTTGGTAATTTTGTCAGCAGTTGGCAAAAGCTAAAAAGGTTTTTTTAGGCTGAAGGGTTTCATGCTTTCGTGAGTTTTTTTGACGCTCCTCTAAGAAATTAAAATGGTTACTCGATAGCAATTTTAATTTCACACAGCCGAAGGCCGAATTGAAACAAACAGAAAATCTAAAATCTCAAATATTAACTCTAAAATCTGCTGATGCTACCCGTCATCTACTCCCAAGATTTCTTGCTGCACAAGACTGGAATGCTTCACCCAGAGCGACCAGAACGTTTAACGGCGATCGTCAACGCTCTGAAAGCTGCTCCTTGGGCAGCTCAAATTGAGTGGCAACTGCCCACCCCAGTGCCGCAGCGCGAACAACAACTGTTCTCGGCTATCAAAAAAGTTCACTCGCAAAGATACATCAAAGAAGTCGAACATTTGGCTCATCGGGGAGGCGGCTACCTCGACGGTGATACGCCGATTTCTGCTGAAAGTTACGATGTAGCGCTGCTAGCGGCGAGTGCTTGGCTCGATGGGGTCGATCGAGTGGTGGCTGCGGGGGAACCGGCTTTTGTGCTGGCCAGGCCACCGGGACACCACGCCGAAAACGCCCGCGCGATGGGTTTTTGCTTGTTTTCCAATGCTGCGATCGCTGCTCACTACGCCCTGGAACAGCCGGGAATCAACCACGTCGCTGTCCTCGACTGGGACGTGCACCACGGCAACGGCACTCAATCTTTGGTGGAAAACTGCCGGCAAATTGCCTACTGTTCCCTGCATCAATCTCCGTGCTATCCGGGAACAGGAGATGCCGAGGAGCGCGGTGCTTACGACAACGTGCTGAACATTCCCCTGTATCCGGGCGGTGGCAGAGCTGAATACCTGAGCGCCTTTGAATCTCTTGTCGTGCCTTTTTTGTCCAAATTTGAACCGGATTTGTTGATTGTCAGCGCTGGTTATGACGCTACTGCGTCCGATCCGCTGGCGAGCATGACTCTGATGCCATCAGATTTCGGTACTTTCACCGGATACTGTCTGCAACTCACCCGCCGCATAGCTTTTGGTTTGGAGGGGGGTTACGCGCTGAAAGAGTTGGCCGAGTCGGTTGTGGCGACTATTGACCGATGCCTCAATTAGCTGGAAAATTGGCATAGGGGAAAATGATGTTGAGAAGCGGTGAGGACGGGATGGAGAGTTTTTGAGGGCGATCGGCGAAGCTGAGATTTGGCGATCGCGCTTGATAGCCTTTTTCCCTCTGACTTCTGACTTCAGTGACAAGCATCACAATTTTAAGAGATCCAAGTCACTTGGCATCAAAGTCCTGGTCACAGATTTTTAACCAAAAAATCACACCGTGTCAATGTGTTCGATCGCCTTTGAAGTCACTCCCAGAGTGCATAATACAAATACAACAAGCCTGTTAAAATTTTATCTGTCTCAATCAACTAGGAGGTTTATCATGTCAGTATCCCAAATGACACTCGAAGAGTTATTTGGTCAGGTCATGTTCTCCAGCGTCGTGACTCGCCACGACCGGAGACAGCTCAGATCTGCACTCTTAGAAAGAACACTGAACGAAGATGAGTATGCCATCATCAACCGACTGCTGTACAACGTGCGCCGCGGTTGGGTAAAAATTGTCGATTAAAGACGTGGCAGGCACTCCCTTTAGGGGAGTTAATACCATTTTCGATTTGCGATTTTCGATTAAATAATTGGTAATGACTGATAACTATCGGGGTTGAAAGCACGGGCATACGGTTACATTTGTTGGGGAACTCATTACAAGTATAACTTGCCACTTCGGGAAGTTTTTTGTGTTTAATAATGGGCTCGAAAGTGTGATGTGTTTGACCAGTGTGTTAATTATCAGAATCTCGCTACACATCAGCCTATAGGTAGAGATAATTATAAAATAACAGGTTTCGGGTGCATCTCTACTTGTTGAACAATTGTGAGTTTTGAGTTACTAACTGAAAAGTTATAATTAACTCAAAACTCATAATTTTTTGGATTTGAGAGGGGAGATTGGAGAGTGGGAAAACTGATGAATATAGCCTTTCTCAGTAACATGAGGTGCACGCTTGATAAGCGGGCATAGGCCTCCGTGGGCATAGGCCTCAGTGGGCATAGGGCATACCTCACTTTATTGAGAAATGCTATATCAGGGTTGAAAACCGCTCTAAAGTGAATATTTTTTAAACTGATATTAAGAATCAAAACTATAAGCAGTTTCCGGTTGAGGAGGAGTGTGCGATCGTTACCAGCACAGCCAGTCGCATTAGTTGATCGACCATTCCGGCAATTTGAGCCCGGAAGTGTCAAAATATTAACAACCAGTTCATCCCCAAAATATATGGCTCCCGCCGTTTTAATTGAAAATCTTCAGAAACGCTACGGCACTGTAGAAGCCGTTAAAGATGTTTCCTTCAAGGTAGAACCGGGGGAAATATTTGGTTTGCTAGGCCCCAACGGTGCAGGCAAAACCACAACCCTGCGGGTACTTTGTACTTTGAGTGCGCCCGATAGCGGACGCATTGAAGTGTCTGGCATTTCTGCTGTCAGCCAGCCGAGAATTGCCAGACAAAAACTCGGCTACGTCGCCCAAGAAGTTGCTCTCGATAAGGTGCTGACGGGGCGGGAACTCCTGCAACTGCAAGCAGCGCTTTACCATTTGCCGCGCAATACGATTAAAGGGCGGATTGACGAAATGGTGAAACTCCTCGGTTTGGAGGAGTGGCAAAATAAAAAGACGGGTACTTATTCCGGCGGTATCCGCAAACGCCTCGACTTAGCTGCTGGGCTGCTGCACCAGCCTGATGTTTTGGTGTTAGACGAACCGACTGTCGGGCTGGATATTGAAAGCCGGGTGGTAGTGTGGGATTTCCTGCGCCGCTTGCGGGAAGAAGGTACGACGGTTTTGATTACGAGTCACTATCTCGAAGAAGTTGACGCTTTGGCCGATCGCGTGGCGATTATTGACAAGGGTACGGTAATTGCTGAGGGCACGCCGGAGGAGTTGAAAAATCGGGTTGGGGGCGATCGGGTGACTCTGCGGATTCGGGAGTTTTCGCCGATGGAAGAAGCCGAAAAAGCTAAAACTCTGATGCAATCTCTGCCTTTTGTGCAGGAAGTAATTGTCAATACCGCTCAAGGAAATTCTCTCAATTTAGTAGTAACACCGCAAAGCGATGCGCTGGTGACTATTCAGCAAGCTTTAAAAGATGCGGGATTGCCTACTTTTGGGATTGCTCAATCTCGGCCGAGTTTGGATGATGTGTATTTGGCTGCGACTGGTAAGACGCTGTTGGATGCGGAGTTGGCTGCTGCTAGCAACCGCGATTTGAAGGCGGAGCAAAAACAGGCGATGCGATCGTAAATTATACCCACTGGTGGAAAGCGGCATCTGTAGGGACACGGCACTGCCGTGTCCTTGTAATACGGTAAATTTTCATTATCAGAGCAACCCTTCACGAAGATCGCAACACTCTCGTTCAGGATGACAATTATAGGACTTACGCAAAGCCTCTATATATACCGTTTTGTAGTGGCAATCCCTCGTGGTCGCCCCCGTCTGTTGTGATGTTGCATCCAGGATTGTTTTATATAACATACTGCCCAAATGGCATAAGAGTTTATTTTTCAATTATTATCGAGTTTCATAGCTGTGACTCTCTTTCAGAATTTTTTTTTACAACGAACTTCCCGGACAAGTTCACAAATTTCATCGATTGTCATCGGATTAAGATCGAGTGCTAATGAGTCTTTACGTCGCCGCAACTCATCCCAATCAAAACCTGCTTTTAGCTTCTGAAAAACAGTGCTATCTGCTGTAAGAGTAACTGTATATCTATCCCCGGGCTTCAGTTGACTTTCAATCTCAACCGGAATTTATAACTTACTGTCGGGATTCAAATAAACAGTAAGTAATATTAAATTTGCCAATAAATTATTGCAGGTGTTGAAAAATAAATTTTTCACAGTTTTCGGCAAAGATTCCATGATTTTGACCGAAGTAGTGATCGCACTTGATGACATCAATTTCTCCTCAAATATCGTTAAGAGTTCCGAAACTAAATTAATATGTAGCGTTTACCTATTTTACTACAATTTTCTCCTTTCATTCCAGCTACTAGATGAACAGCAATAGCAGCAGCTACCCCGCCCTCTCAACTCCAAATAGCCTATAATCAAAGCATCCTGCCAAAATCGCTTTCAACATATTTCCCGTAAACATAATCACAACAGTCAAAATCAACAACAAGCAATTATGAGCGGTACTGTTACATCCCCCAACAACCTCAACCAGCAGCGGCCACTCTCCACGGCATCCGCTGACACTTCCAGTTCCCTGCTGGGCGACTTCATCCAAGAAACACTCGCCTTAACCAAGCGCCTGTTTATTCAATTGCAGCGCCGCCCCTCGACGCTAGTTGCAGGCATTATTCAGCCGCTGATGTGGTTGGTTTTGTTCGGAGCTCTGTTTGAAAATGCTCCCGCAGGCTTGTTCGGCGAAAGCCAGAATTACGGGCAATTTCTCGGCGCTGGTGTAATCGTTTTTACTGCCTTTGCAGGGGCGTTGAATGCCGGTTTGCCGATTATGTTCGATCGCGAGTTCGGATTTCTCAACCGCTTGTTAGTCGCGCCGTTGGCTTCCCGATTTTCGATCGTCCTAGCTTCGGCTATTTTTATCGTCACCCTCAGCTTTATCCAAACCGGCACGATCGTTACAGCGGGGGCGTTTTTGGGCGCGGGATTCCCCGGAATTGCCGGACTGGGGGCGATCGCCCTGATTGTCCTACTATTAGTTTTGGGTGTCACCGGCTTGAGTCTGGGTTTAGCCTTCGCTCTCCCCGGTCACGTAGAATTAATTGCGGTAATTTTTGTTACTAACTTGCCTCTGTTATTTGCCAGCACAGCCCTCGCGCCGCTGTCATTTATGCCAGAGTGGCTGCAAGTTGTGGTGACTCTCAATCCTCTGAGTTACGCGATCGAACCCATCCGCCATTTGTACCTGCACAGCGATTGGTCGCTAGCAAGTGTCGTGATGCAAGCTCCTTGGGGTAATGTTACCTTTGGAGGAGCGCTATTAGTGCTGCTGGCGTTTGATTTGCTGGCGCTGCTGAGCATTCAACCGCTGCTGCGACGCAGGTTTGCTTAGGGCGATCGCGGCAAATCTGCGGGCGATCGTTTCACCTGCACCGTCAATTCTAGGACACGGCAATGCCCTATATCGTGTCAACTTAACTTCAAACCTACTCAGAGACTGCTGTTTGGCGATTAGGCCCTGATCCCCCCTAACCCCCCTTAAAAAGGGGGGGACAAGAAGTGGTCAAAGTCCCCCTTCTTAAGGGGGATTTAGGGGGATCAGGTCTCCGATCAAAGCGAGATTTTTCACTGCTTCCAGGCTGGTTGTGGAAACGAGGAAGAGCAATGCCGTGCCCTTAGCCCCAGCGAAGTAATATAATATTTATTCGCAAGTCAGAATATTGTTTAGATAGAATTGTTTTTTTGAAAGTTCAACAAATAAATTATGAACACCAAAACTTCCAAATCCGGCAAATTAATGATGGGGATTGCTGCAAGCGCGATCGCATCCTGTGCTCTGTTATCGCCTCAAGCAAGCTTCGCTCAAGCCAGCGGTTTAACTAATGCCCAACCGCTGCGAGACTTTCAAACTCAAGACAATACCGACCCATTTTCCGGCCGCAGCAGCGGCAGCGGAATATTTGATTTAATTCACCGATCCAATTTGGGAGGCGGCCGCAGCATGGAAGAATTTAATAGCGAACAGCGCAAAAATTTAAACGATGCGGCCGCAGAATTTCGCAACAAACAACGCCTACTACTGGAAAAGCAAGCTGTACCTTCAGAAGGGGCGATCGCACCAGCAGAAATTACCGCCCCCGTCCCTTAAATTGACAAGTTTTGTTGGCAGTAAGGACTTTTTTAGGTTCGTAGTTGCGCTTCAGCGCCGGCCGGCGCTAAAGCGCAACTACAAACCTTTTTTCAATTTGCTACTTGCGTGAGTTATAACATCATTTCGCCCTTAATCCCGTTCCAACCACGCCCGCATTTTACCCGGATTCAGCAAACCGTAAGGATCGACCAACTCTTTAAACTGCAACTGTTCCACATTAATAGTTTTCATCCCTCCATCTTCCAATATATAAGTGTGAGGATTAGCAATCAGTGCGCCTTGCTCTTCGTGATAGCGAATAATTTCATTGAGCCGTGATTCCGTAGTGTAGCGAACTATTTGCAAAGCTGCGGCGATCGCCCTGCCATTCATCCGCAAAAACTCCAAGTGCATCATCACCTCATCCCCATAATAATTGTACAGTTTCTCAATTAACTTCAAACCTTTATCTGGGGGAAAAAGCGTCTGTAAATAAGTCAGAGACTGGTCAGCGCTGCGAGCGTGCAGAGTGGTATGATTCCAAGTAAATTCAGCAATTGCTGCACCTTTGCTCGCTGCTTGGGCGTTTTTTTGATAGCAAATTGTGCCGCCATATTCGCGTACCAAATCTTGCAGCGGTTCCAGACAAGATTCAGCTACCATTAACAAAGCGCAGTGCTTACCTTCAGGAATTGCATCGCGGAAAGCAGCAAAATAAGCAGAAATCGGCCAAGCACAAACACAAATTAGTTTTTTGATAATTCCGTCAGCATCGCCCAAAGCTTGACCGAAGTTAGCCGATGTCATAAAATCGTCAAAAGCGACGATGATTTCCGCCCAAGCATAAGCAGGGGCGAGGGGAATTTCTAACTCAGTAATAATCCCATTTGTGCCGTAAGCATGATTGACTTTTTGCACTTCATCGCCGCGCAATTCGATGACGCGGGGCTCGTCTTCCATTGTAACGACTCGAACGGCATGAAGATTTCCCCGATCGCGCAATTGCCCGTAAGTTATCGAACCAATTCCCCCGCTACCGCCGCCGATAAATCCCCCAATCGTTGCGGTGCGATAGGTTGAAGGAACCATCCGCAATTCCCAACCAGTTTCTCGCGCTTGTTTGTCGAAAACCGACATTTTCACCCCCGGTTCTACGCAAGCTAAACCCGGTTTTATCCAGCGAATACTGTTCATTTTGCTGGTATCTAAAATGACGCCGCCCTTGAGGGGAATGCACTGCCCGTAATTGCCCGTTCCTGCACCTCTAACAGTTAGCGGAATTTTGGATTTGACGCAGGCTGCAGCAATCCGTAAAACTTCGGCTTCGCTGGCGGGACGAACTACTAAATCTCCTGTTTTATCACTTAAGAGAGGTTGCAAAACTGGACTGAAGTGATAATAGTCTTGAGATAGCTTGACAACTTGCGCGCGATCGCTAATTATTTCAATTCCCGATAGTTCCGAAGAAAAAGCATCCCAGTCAATACTTTGAATCGCAGTTGCAGTCATTTTGTTTCCTTTATGCTCGCAGTATTATATCAAATCCGTTAGCATCGGAATTATTCATCTCTCTGTTCTCTTCCTCTGCGTTCTCTGCCTACTCTGCGGTTTAATCATTCCAATGCAACCGGAATTCATATTATATATTTTCTCAAGCAGAACTTAGTAACATAAAATACTAATTGCAATCTTTCTTTAAGCAGTAAGGTGCGCGGTTCGGCGCACCCTACATATAGAAGTTCGGCCTCCAAGACTGCTTTTCTCAATTAACAAATCCCCCAAACACCGCCATACCGTAGTATTTCCAAGGCACTGCAACAGTGTCAAATCTAGCTTTTACCAGCATTTCCAAATGTGCCGAAAGTGTAGCTAGGCGATCGGGATTAGAATACCCGTAAGAGACACTCTTTCCCACATTTGCGCGAATTTGTGCTAAGGTTTCCCCCTGATTTTGCGCCCAATCTTCTCGCGCCACTTGATAAATATCTTTCATTGCTGCTGATTCTGCTAAAAGAGGATCGGCATTCCAAAAACAGCCACCAGCCTTTAAACTTTCGCGAATGCGTTGAAACAATTTCAACTTCATCTCATCCTCAAGATGATGAATTGCCAGAGATGAAATGCAAGCATTGAATTGATCGCCCAAGCCTGAAAAATTTGGATTGTTCGCCCATTCTCCAAAATCCATTTCTATCCCAGTCCACCGGGCTGCGTATCCTGCCGACTCTATTTTGGCGCGGGCAAAATCAAGCATTCGCCGCGAGTAATCGACAGCAACTATTTCTGCAGATGGGTAGCGTTTGAGAACTTTTAAAGTGAGTTCCCCGGTACCGCAGCCGAGTTCTAAAATGCGGTGGTTTGTGTTAGCAATGCAGCCTGCTAATACATCCAGCATTTCGTCATACTTAGGTAAAAGTCGCCGAATGCCGGTATCAAAATCAGCAGTATTGACGAAAACTTCTCCCGGAAAAATTTCCTTGTTAGTAGGTGAGACAGTAGAGTCAGAATTCACGATCGCCAACCATAGACTACAATTGCTATCCTAACCGAGATCAAGCAAAAATTGCGTGAAGTAGGGACACGGCACTGCCGTGTCCTTAACCGATCATCTGTACTTCACTCAACAGAAAATCACTATAAAGTTATGCGTATTCTTACGGATAAGGGAAACACTCGCGGTAAACAATAATTAACCCTCCGTTGCACCCAGAGAGTATTGGTTTACCCCGGACGCCAGCAAAACAGTCTGAACAAGCAGTGTTATGTTAGTAGTGCATAAATTGAAATAAAGATTAAAGCTCAGGCTTGAGGATACCATGCGCCAGTTGATTTCTCGCAGTCGGGCTGCCATCAGCCAATTAATTTATAAGCGGATTCTGCTTGCGCTGACAATTTTATTTTGTGTAGGTGTAGGAGTAGCGATGGCCAATATGTCTCGTCTTTCCTCCACCCTAATCGAATCGCAAGCCCTCCAAAATGCCACCCTCTATGCCCAAGCAGTTAAAGAAGCCCGCACCCTTTACAGTTCCGATGTTGTCAATCCTCTAAACACCGCTAAAGCGATTAACTTTACCCACGACTACAAGCCGACAAAAGTAACAATTCCGGTACCGGCTGCTTTCTTAATAGAAGTCGGTCAAAATATCACCAATAAAAATCCCGAAGTATCACTTCGTCTCTACAGCGACTACCCGTTTCCCTGGCGGCGAGGAGAAGGCGGAGCCCGAGACGATTTTGAACGGCAAGCTATTACGTATTTGACCCAAAATCCGACACAAAAGTTTTTTCGCCGTGAGGATTATCGCGGCAAACCAGCATTTCGATATGCCGAGGCAGATATTCTAAGTTCTAGCTGCGTGAACTGTCACAATACTCACCCTGACAGTCCTAAAACTGATTGGAAATTGGGAGATGTGCGGGGAATATTAGAAATTACTCAACCTCTCGGTACCATCACCCAAAACACTCAAAGTGAACTTAAAAACCTGTTTTTACTGTTAGTAGGACTTTCAACTTTAGGGGTCACAGGATTAACTTTATCTATCAGCAAGTTGCGCCAAAATGCTAAACAATTAGAACAGCGCGTCTGGGAACGCACGGCACAATTGCAAGAAACTAATGTAGAATTGGTAAAAGAACAGGAAAAGAGCGATCGCCTGCTGCTCAATATTTTACCCGAATCCATTGCTACTAAGCTAAAAGATGGTCAAAGCAGTATTGCTGACGGCTTCGCAGAAGTCACGATTTTGTTTGCGGATATCGTAGGCTTTACCGTGCTTTCATCACAAATATCTCCCGAAGAATTGCTCAAGTTTCTCAACGAAATTTTTTCAGCCTTCGATTGTCTGACAGAAAAGTACGGCTTGGAAAAAATCAAAACAATTGGAGATGCTTACATGGTAGTGGGAGGTTTGCCAAATCCCAGCACTAACCACGCTGAAAGCATTGCGGAAATGGCTTTAGATATGCAGGAGGAATTAGCAAAATTTAATGCCAAACATCATGCAGGAATGAACATTCGCATCGGCATCAATACCGGACCTGCAATTGCGGGGGTTATTGGCACTAAAAAATTTATTTACGACCTCTGGGGCGATGCCGTCAATACAGCATCCCGCATGGAATCCCACGGGATTGCCGGCGCGATTCAAGTCACACAATCAACTTACGATATCTTGCAAAATAAGTATCTGTTTGAATACAGAGGAATGCTCCACATCAAAGGCAAGGGCGATATGAATACTTATCTGCTTGCAGGCAGGCTAGTCAGCGCAGTTTCGGTTTAATTTGTTTATTATATTATGAAGGGGTCTGCTAGTTAGTCCGGAGTCATCAGTCATTAGTTGTTAGCCCTTAGCCAAGAACTAACAGTTAATGCCTGCTGGCTTTTGACTGCTGACAATTACAGGAATTACACAGGGGATGTGAGAACCAGGTTTCTGCGCGGTTGCTTCGTTGACAAACCAAAAATTTATTACGAGAAACCGGGTTTATTTTCCTATGTCCTACATTAGCAATTGGCAAAATAGTAAGTTTTATGTTATCGCGGACTTTATCATTTTTGAAATTTTTCAAATCTCGCTTGTCTAGGCAAATAGCTTTGTGGGTATTTGCTAGCATTCTTGTCATAGAGGGAATTATTTTAGTTCCCTCTTATTTTCGGCGAGAAAATGAACTTTTAAGTCAACTGGAACAGGTATCTCGCGCGACAGTTGATTCCCTAGAGTTTTTGCTTCAACAAGATATTTCCGATCGCACTTTCTTGCAAGAAGAAGTAAAAAATATTATTAAGGATTCTCAAGTAGTATTAGGACTATCTATTTACCAAGCTAACGGTCAGCTAATATATACACTTGGCGAACCCCCAGAAATCAGTTTAAAGCAACTAAAAAAAGCTCGTATAGTTCACAGTCACAATTTCGATGGCAAGCGATACGATATTGCTTGGACAGAGCGACATTTTGGAGGCGATTACATCTTAATTGTTCGCCACGATGCTTCCACCGTTCAACCGGAACTCTACGCATTTATCGGGCGGATTGCCGTTCTAGTCATCATTATATCAGCCTTTGTCACTTCTGTGACTATGTTTTTTTTAGGGGTGACAGTAATTTCACCTCTCTTGAGATTGCGCGATGACTTGATCGCTGCCGGAGACGCTTTGAGCAAAGATCGAGAACAACCTGATTTCTACTCTCTGTCTGTCAAACGGGATGACGAGTTAGGAGAACTCATGGTCGCATTTAATCAAATGTTTCACCGAGTTTACAAGGAAATTGCACAGCGGAAACAAGCTGAGGAAGTATTGCGCGCCGAACAAGAAAAGTCGGAACGTTTATTACTAAATATATTACCAGTAATGATTGCCGATCGCCTAAAACAAGGTCAGATAAATATTGCGGATGGATTTGCCGAGGTTACGGTTTTGTTTGCTGATATTGTGGGCTTTACCGAAATATCTTCGCGCACATCTCCTGAAGAATTAGTAGAATTACTTAACAAAATATTTTCATCTTTCGATAGGTTGAGCGAACAATACGGCTTAGAAAAAATTAAGACCATAGGCGACAATTATATGGTAGCAGGCGGTTTGCCGCTTCCCTGTACAAATCACGCCGAATCTATTGCCGAAATGGCGCTGGAAATGCAGGAAGAAATTATGAAATTCCGCGACGAATGCGGTAAACCTCTCAATATCCGCATTGGCATTAATACTGGGCCTGTTGTAGCAGGTGTCATCGGCACTAAAAAGTTTATTTACGATTTGTGGGGAGATGCTGTGAATACAGCAAGCCGCATGGAGTCTCAGGGGCTTCCTGGTAAAATTCAAGTTAGCAAATCAACTTATGAGTTGCTGTGCGATAAGTATTTGTTGGAAAAGCGCGGTAAAATTAATGTTAAAGGCAAAGGATCTATGACGACTTATTTGCTCAAAGGCAGAAAATTGTAACTGACAATTTTAACCATCGCCCGCGAATACGTGGTATGGGGGCTGACGTTGGCAGGCAGCCCCCATCGACACCCAACTAGATTTTTTTTGAACGAACCGCGAAGACGCTAAGGGTACGAAGGAAGAGGAGAAGAAAAAATCAAAAATAAAAATTTTATAAGGGATTTAAACTTGCTATATTAAAATACAACTTAATATTAGTTTGATTGGTAAAAATGACTGCGAATCAGGAACATAATTCTTCAACTTCACCGATTTGGCAGCCCTTCACGCAAATGAAAACGGCTGCCCCGCCGCTGAAGGTAATTCGCGGCAAAGGATCGGTGCTGGAATTAGCAGACGGACGGCAAATTCTCGACTGCATTTCTAGTTGGTGGGTGACTGTTCACGGGCACAGCCATCCGGTTCTCGCTGAGGCTCTTTACGAACAAGCCCAAAAGTTAGAACACGTAATCTTTGCGGGATTTACTCACGAACCTGCCCAGAAACTTGCTAATAAATTGCTAACTCATACGCCTGCTTCTTTAACGCGGATTTTCTTTTCTGATAACGGCTCGACTGCTGTTGAAGTTGCTCTGAAAATGGCATTTCAATATTGGCGCAATCTCGGAGAAACTAACCGCACTAGCTTTATTAGTTTTGAGGGAGGTTATCACGGCGATACTGTGGGCGCAATGTCTGCTGGCAGAAGTTCGCTGTGGTGGGAATCTTTTGCACCTTTAATGTTTGCTGGGGATGTTGTTCCTTTTCCGGCGACTTTTGACGGCGATGAGGAGGTGGAAAGCAAGGAGGCGGCGAGTTTAGAGAAGTTGGAGTTTTTGTTAAAGCAGGGCGGCTATGCGGGAATTTTTATCGAACCTTTGGTGCAAGGTGCTGGGGGAATGCGAATGTGCCGCCCTGAGTTTTTGCAGGATCTCGCACAACTTGCCCGCCAGTTTAATGTATTGTTGATTTACGATGAAGTAATGACGGGTTTTGGCCGCACAGGCGAACTGTTTGCCTCTGTTAAATCTGCAACTTCACCGGATATCCTGTGTTTGTCTAAAGGATTGTCTGGCGGCTGTTTGCCACTTGCTGTCACAATGGCATCGGAGGATATTTATCAAGCTTTCTGGCGAGATGAATCGGACAAAGCTTTTTTTCACGGTCATTCTTACACCGGAAATCCCTTAGCTTGTGCGGTGAGTGTAGCATCCTTGGAGCTTTTGGAGCAAAACCCAAATGTTTATCAAGGGATGGAAAAACTGCACCGCAAATATCTGAATCAATGGCTGAGAAATCATCCTAAACTCGAACGGATTCGGACTTGCGGCACCATCGCAGCAATGGATGTGAAAACCGAAAGCGTTTCCGGTTATTTTAATGACATCGCTCCTGTATTGAAAGCCAGATTTCTCGAAGCGGGGTTTTTGCTCCGCCCCTTGGGAAATACGCTTTACTTGATGCCTCCCTACTGCATTTCTCCTGATGAACTAGAATCGATTTATCGGGTGATTCGTCAGGTTTTGGATACTCTGTAAACCCTTTAATTTTAGTAATGAATTTACCCAATTGGAACGATTTGGCTGACGAGGCGCTGGCGGGCAAATGTATCTCTCGCGAGCAATCTTTAGCCGTATTGCGCGCACCGGATGAGGTTTTGCTGGAACAACTAAACGCAGCATATCGGGTGCGCCGCCACTACTGGGGAAACCGAGTTAGGCTGCACTATTTGTTAAATGCTCAAAGTGGCCTTTGTCCTGAAGATTGCCATTATTGTTCTCAGTCAAAAATTTCGACTGCGGAAATTGAGAAATATCCGCTTTTAGCTAAGGAGAAAATTCTGGATGCGGCCCAACGCGCAGCAGATTTAAAAGCTGGTACGTTTTGTTTGGTGATTTCGGGCCGCCAACCCAGCGCATCTACTTTCGATCGCGTTTTGGATGCTGTCGAGACTGTGAAGGCAAATCATAACCTGAAAATCTGCGCTTGTTTGGGATTGTTGAGCGAGGAACAAACTCACCGTTTGGCAAAAGCTGGAGTCGATCGCGTAAATCACAATCTCAATACTTCCGAATCATATCACTCGGACATTTGCACGACTCACACTTTTGGCGATCGGGTTGAAACCGTCGAACACGTAAAAGCAGCGGGAATCACAACTTGTTCCGGCGGAATTTTGGGGATGGGCGAATCGGATGATGATGCGATCGATTTAGCGCTTTCGCTTCGCAATTTGGGCGTTACTAGCGTGCCGGTCAACTTTTTCATTCCGATTCCCGGCACACCATTTGCAGATGTGAACAGGTTAACTCCCCGCCAATGTTTGCGAATTCTCTGTTTGTTCCGATTTTTGCTTCCCAGCCAAGAAATTCGGATTGCTGGGGGACGAGAAGTGCATTTGCGATCGCTGCAACCTCTGGGACTCTACCCCGCTAATTCTATCTTTGTTGGCGATTATCTGACAACTCCCGGACAAGCTGCACATCAAGATTGGGAAATGATTCGAGATGCGGGATTTGCGATCGAATCCCCTGAAGGTTCTCTCTTAGAAGTTGATTCAGCAGTTACAAAATCCGAACAAAAGACCCTGGCTGTTTAACTCTTATACCAGTAGTAAATCGGATGAAATAGAGTAGGACACGGCAATGCCGTGTGCCTACCCAATATCTCTACTTCACGCTTACGAATGGGCGGATAGAAACCGGGTTTCTGAGGTAGCAAATGCCTCAGCCGTAAGTTCTTAGATTGTAGCCAGAAACCCTTATTCTACGGTTGACATTCTTCAATCTCAAATCTCAAATCTCAAATCTCAAATCTTACAAGAGGGGAAATTGTGGACAAACGCGAAGAAATTACGATCGCAGAATACCAGCTAACTGCCGAATCTTTCCGAGAAGGAACTTGGCATCATGACGTATCCCAAAATCGCGAGGCATTGACCGCTGCTATGCCCCGCAATCCCGGTAAAATTCTCGATATAGGATGCGGCCCGGGACGAGATTTAGTAGCGTTCAAGAGCCAAGGACACACAGTTGTAGGCTTAGATGCAACTCCGGCTTTTGTAGAAATAGCTAAGAAGTTATCGGGATGCGAAGTTTGGCAGCAATCTTTTCTGAATCTAGACTTGCCAAAAGGAGAATTTGACGGTATTTTTGCCAATGCTTCCCTGATTCACGTTCCCAGCGACGAAATGGTGAAAGTGCTGCAAGATTTGCACAAAGCCTTAGTTGTTAACGGTGCAATTGTCATGTCAATGTGCCGGGGAAATTGGGAGGGATACGACGAGCGGTCAACCGGAAAACGCTATACTGCCGGATGGGAATATCATACTTTAGCGCCTTGTTTAGAACAAGCGGGATTTGTAATTGTCAATCACTACTATCGTCCCCCCGGCTTACCCCGCGAAGCTCAATCTTGGCTAGTAATAGTGGGCAGAAAAATCTAACGTAAATTGGAAATTGGGAATAGGGAATTGCGAATCCTTCCCCTCTCTTCCTCTGCGCCCTCTGCGCCCTCTGCGGTTAAAAAAAACTAATTCAAAAATTTACAGAGGATTGTTGTATACTGTTCCACAGTCAAATAAACCAATTTCTGCACAACTTAAAACACAATTAATATGACAGAGAAATTCCACATTTTTTTAGCGGGTGCTAGTCGAGGCGTCGGCTTAGAAATCGCGAAATGTCTGATTGCACAAAATATGCAAGTAACTGCACTTTTGCGATCGCCCGCAACCAGCATCGAATTAGAAGCAATGGGCATCAAAGTCGTCACTGGCGATGCTTTGGATGCTGCCGCTATGGAAGCGGCGATGGCTGGCGGTGAGCCAATTCATGCCGTAATAAGCACAATTGGCGGCTTGCCAAAAGATGGAGAAAGATCCGATTACTTGGGCAACAAAAACTTGATTGATGCGGCTGTCAAAGCAGGTGTGCAAAAATTTATTTTAGTTTCATCCATCGGTAGCGGTAACAGTGCCGCTGCTTTGCAACCGCAAGTTTTGCAAACTTTGGGCCCGGTCTTAATTGAGAAAGAAAAAGCCGAAAATCATTTGATAGAAAGCGGGATGATTTATACAGTGATTCGTCCGGGCGGACTAAAATCGGAACCTGCCACAGGCAACGGCATTTTAACAGAAGATTGTCGAGTTGCTGGAACTATTCACCGGGCGGATGTAGCGCAGCTAGTTTGTCAGTGTTTAGTTTCTGATGCTGCTAACAATAAAGTTTTGTCGGCGGTAGACAGGCAAATGCTTTACGGCAATCCAGAATTTGAGGTATTAAATCTTTAGGGGCGGGTTTAGCGCAAAATAAGCTGTTTCGCATCTAAATTTTATTTTTTGGGCGGGCTAGAAGCCCACCCCACAAGAAAATTGAACTTTTGTGGAACAGGCATCTTGCCTGTTCCACAAAAATGGTGCCTGATGTGAGTAAAACCCGATCGCACTCAAGAATCGAAAGGCTTAATCCACGATCGCCCGATCGCCCAATCCAAAACCAAACCCGCGATCGCAAACAATATCACACTCTCAACACCGCGAACCGCAAACGGCAATAACTCCTGTAGTGCGGGCATCTTGCCCGCCTCAAAAGAAAGTCCCGCCTCAAAAACAAGTCCAGCATCCAACTGTCCAAAAGCCCGCACCAACCCAAAAGCCAACACCACACCTGATTTAAGCTGCGGGTTAACATCTCGGCGAATCGCATAGCGGTAAGTCACGCCGAACAAAAAACCGCCCAAAAGTGCGATCGTCCCTCTGAAGGCAAAATTTAGGTCAATTTCCCTTACCTGCAAACTCGCCAGAGAATCCAACCTATCCGCTAGAATTAAGCTATTACCAAGGGCGATCGCCCCAAAACCCAGCAAACAAGACAAAGCAGCAACACTCCCTGCCTTCAAAGATTCTACCCGTTCAGCCGCACTAAAATTTGACGAATCCTTCACAGCGCCCTCATTTCAAAAATGGCTCAAATTGACTTATCATAAGGTTTGGAGTCACTTTGTACAGTTTGTTCAATAAATAGCTATGGATATTTTGTCACTCGGTTGGGTTTCGGTGCTAGTTCTCTTCTCCTTCTCAATTTCAATGGTCATTTGGGGACGCAACGGTTTCTAGATTCCAGAATAGCTTGCGGGGCAAGCTTTTTAACTGCCCCGCATTTTTGATCCATGCTATTTAACCAAATCAAAATAACAGGAGTTGTAAACATGACAGCCAAAAAAATATTAATGCTAGTCGGCGACTTTGTAGAAGACTACGAAGTAATGGTTCCCTTCCAAGCACTGCAAATGGTAGGTCACACCGTCCACGCCATCTGCCCCGACAAAGCTGCAGGCCAAACAATTCGCACCGCAATTCACGACTTTGAAGGCGATCAAACCTACAGCGAAAAACCCGGTCACAACTTCACTTTAAACGCGACTTTTGACGAAATCAACCCAGCCGACTACGACGCTTTGATTATCCCCGGAGGACGCGCCCCAGAATACATCCGCCTCAACGAACAAGTGCTGCAAATTACCCGCTACTTTGCCAACAGCAAAAAGCCGATCGCATCTATTTGTCACGGCTTACAGGTTCTAACTGCAGCCGGCGTACTCGAAGGCAAACGCTGCACCGCATACCCCGCTTGCAGCCCCGACGTACTCCGGGCCGGCGGCAAATATACAGAAGTTCCCGTTACCGAAGCCGTAGTCGATGGCAATTTAGTCACCGCCCCCGCGTGGCCAGCACATCCTAACTGGCTGGCTGAATTCCTGAAAGTTTTGGGAACGAAGATCGAACATTTAGAGAAAGTCGAAGTGTGACTATTTTCACAGTCAAAGTTAAACCGAATTCCAAACAGCAAAGCATCGCGGAACAACCCGACGGCAGCCTCACAATACATCTCAAGTCGCCGCCAGTCGAGGGTAAAGCCAATCAAGAATTAATCATGCTGTTGGCGAAAAAGTTTAAAGTGCCGAAATCTGCGATCGGCGTTAAATCCGGTTTTTCTTCGAGAAATAAACTTGTGGAAATTCCAATCGAACCTTTAATAGAGAAATAAAGGTAATAACAAATCTATCTAAAGAGGGATATAGACTCAAATTTAAAAGTATATATTAATAGTTGTAGATTTAGAATAAAAAATTATGAGCATTGAAAATAGAGTCGAAGCAACAGCGAAGAATATTGAAGGCAAAATCCAAGAAGCTGCTAGCGAAGTTACCGGCAATCAGAAAGATAAATTAGAAGGTCAAGCCAAGCAGGATGAAGCATCAGCTATTCACCTGAAAGAAGACCTCAAAGATAAAGCAAAAGAGATTGTAGACCGAGCTTAGTAACAGTATTCCCTACAAGTTTCCTGCCTACTAAATCCCGCCAACGATATGTTTGCGGGATTTTTTATAATTATCATAAATTATTTGTACCAATATCTTGGGGTGGGTTTATCAACATTATATCATTTCCCGTTACACCGGAATGATGTTAACCGTTGACAGTGAACAGTCAACAGTCACCAGTGAACTCGAATTTACTATTCGGATGCTAACGGATTTGATATTATTGGTGCGTGGTAAAATTCATGGGCGAACCGCCCCTACAGATTCTAGTAATTCATAATGCAAAAGCATTAATTTTGTGGCTGGAATTGTTTCCCTTGCATAAGTTCTGCCCTTCAGGGGGCGACAAGCGCCCCCGAACCTTTACAGGCAAAGCTTTTTGCACGATCGGTCCGCCTCAAAAATTTCGGCTTAGTGACAAAATAATCTCACGAGTGAAAAGTGCCGGTGTTGTGATAAAAAAGAAGGGTCTCCCTAATACCACAAGACCCCGATCAATTATATGATGCCCTCATCCTATCACTCAATTCTCCAAAAATATCTAACTCCAGCACAATTACTTACCCTTCAGATGCTGGTGTGTTTGTTACAATCTCAAAAACAAGTCAGAATAGAACGATTAGCCGCAACTCTACCATTACCGATATTACAAAGTAGTCGCCGCCGTCACATACAACGATTTTTACAGATTAAAGCGCTCAGCATACTCGTGCTCTGGTTCCCGATCATCAAAGAAGTGATATCCCGTCAGCTCAAAGCTGGAAGTCAATTAGTCATTGCATTGGATAGAACCCAATGGAAAGAGTATAATGTCTTAATGGTAAGTGCGATAGTCCAAAAAAGGGCGTTTCCTATATTCTGGACGTTATTAGATAAACAAGGGGCTTCAAATCTTGCCGAACAGCAACAAGTATTGCGTCCGGTAATTAGACTCTTGAAAAGATATAAACTAATCATTATTGGCGATCGCGAATTTCATAGCATCGAACTGGCACAATGGTTGCACCGCTAGCATGTGAGCTTTGTCCAGCGTCAAAAAAGCAGTACGACTTTTCGATAAAAAAGACAACCTTTTCAAGCACTAGATAGCATTCCAGTTAAACCGGGAATTCATCTGTTTTATCCAAAGGTGGGATTTACTAAAAAGAAAGGTTTTTCTCGATTTAACTTTGTCGCTTCATGGAAACGTAAATATCGAGGTAAACAAGAAGATGAACCTTGGTATCTGTTAACTAATCTACCAGATTTGAAGAGTGCGATCGAGATTTACAGTCAACGTTACGGCATCGAAGCAATGTTTAAAGACTGTAAAACAGGAGGATATAATCTCGAAGGCTGCCAGGCATCACCTGAGAAATTGATTGCTTTGATGATTTTAATTGCCATAGCGATGACTTCGGCATGGTTGAGAGGAAAAAGAACTCAACTTCAAGGACAGGAAAAATATGTGTGCCGTCTAAGCGAGCCAGGTAGAACCAGAAGAAGGCATAGCAAGTTTTGGATTGGTTTATATGGGGAAAATTGGCTAATTGCCCATGACTGCTGTTGGGAGTGGGTAGAGTCTATGATAGGTTTAGTTCGCAATAAGCAACCGTTTTATAAGAGAGGACTACAAGCTATAAAGCTTATAGGACAACCGCTTTAGCCTCGTTGTCGCCCCCTGAAGTTCTGCCCTCTCGATAAGAAAATTATACCTCAAAAGCACTGCCCTCAAATTCCATCACGACTGTTCCTACTTGTCCTTTATATAATTTAATGATTTGTTTTGTTTCAAAATGGGTGGCTTCTAAATCTTCAGTTAAAGCAACAATATCTAGGTCTTTAATTGTTTTCATTATTTTCACCTCACTTTTTGACTTGGCGGGGCGCGGGTTTATCAAGATTAGTCCTGGAGGCAGAAACCGGGTTTTTACCGAAATACTGTACCCCTGCCTTTAAGTAGCAGTGAAAAACCCGGTTTCTTTGGTTCTGATGCGTCAGTTCTAAAGATTATTGGCGCGTGGCCAAATTCACCCGTGAACCCGCCCCATGCCTCATTAGATTGGCGATTTTCGATAAAAATTACCAATCATATCAAATCTGTTAGCATCGGAATTATTCCTATCTCTATTCTCGACCTCTGCGTGAATCAGCGTCAATTCCTTGTCATCTGCGTTAATACATTCTCTTTTTTTCACCGCAGATACAGGCAGATAAACACATATTAACGCAGATGAATTAGATCGATTCCGGTTGCAGCCTCCGTAATTGGTGACTGTTGACTGGATTTTACTATTCCGATGCTACCGGAATTGATATCAATCTAAAATCTAAAATTGCCCCATGCTCATGCCAATAAAAAAGCCAGGGATGGATATCCCCAGCTCGAAACATAGCACAATTAGTTTTGAGAGTTGGTAGGGCGATGTTTCAGAATCGACCCCACCCACTTTTACCCAAATTAAATTAGGGTAATGTCAGCAGCCGTAATGCCCGGTCTGCCATTCAGAATTGCCAGCGTAACTACTCCGTCAGCAGTACCAACACCGTTAGAGTCATATCCTAGTCGTCCACTTGAATTTTCATAAAAGACGAACGGATCTGATGCACCCGCCCCGGCTGGACCAAACTTGCTCTCGTACACCCCACTCTCAAGCGCCAAGAACGACTGCGAAGAAAGTCGATTCGTATTTTGCACTCCCCTCAAGTTGGGGAAGCCGTTGGAGCCATTGATTTGGAAGATAAACTTGTCTTGGCCGATCGTAAAATCGCCGATTTGGTCTGTGTCGGTACCCACGGCGCCCTCGCCGAAGTTGTTGTAGTAGAAGTTGTCATTACCCGATCCGCCAATCAGGGTGTCAGCACCAGGCCCGCCGCCGAGAGAGTCGTTGCCGTCGCCGCCGATCAAATAGTCCTTACCAAAGCCGCCCAGCAGGGTGTCGTTTCCGGCAGCGGCATTTAAGGTATCGTCGCCGGCTCCTCCGGCGGCCTCGGTAGCATTGGATGAGTCGCCGAACAGGATGTCATCCCCGTTACCAGTAGTGACCACATCAGTGCCGTTGCCACCAATAATGAAGTTGCTGCCTAAGGTATCGCTAATCAAGTTTGGCGCTGTAAGACCGGTAAAGCTGACGCCGCTAGCGTAGGAGATGAAGTCGTTACCCGCAACGTTGCCAATCACGCGATCGCGCGCGCTGCCAAAGATGATTGTGTCACTTCCCTCGCCACCGTTCATGAGGTTGGTGACGGTGAAGGTGCTGCCAGTAGTAGGATTGGTGTAGCCAATTAACAGATCGTTGCCCAGCGCGCCTTCGAGAGTAATCAAAGCAGTACCAGTACCAGCAAAAATGGCCTTGGTAGCATCGATAGTATCGTTGCCATCTCCACCGGCTGCATTAGTAAAGGTACCGCTCAGGTTGTCGTTGCCTTCACCGCCGATCATTGTATCCGTCACAAAAGCTGCAACGATCGTGTCATTGCCTACTCCGCCGTCGAGCAAGTTGCGACCCGCGAAGCCTCCAAATGAACTCTGGGCGCCTCCGCTCAAAGTTAGATTCGATACCCTGGATGACTCGATGAAGTCGTCGCCTGCACCTCCCAAAGCGGTATCCTGCGTGGCAAAAACCGTGATCGTGTCGTTGCCGTCGCCGCCCTCAAAGAAGTTTCGGCCGGCTTCAAACTCGCCGATCGCGCCGTAGAGAGAATCGTTGCCGCCACCGCCAATCAAGGTGGTTCTCTCAATGCCGATCGTAATGACGCTCCCCGGAGCAAACGGGCTTGTCTGGGTACTGTTGGTAATGAATAAGATGTCGTCGTCAAGATCGCCCGACAGGTAGCTGTTGCTTGCCACACCTCTTAGGGTGTCGTTGCCTCTACCGCCAAAGAGACTGTCTCTTAAATTGATACCTACAACTAAGTCGTCGCCCAAATCACCCCGCAAGTAGTTGCTGCCTTCATTGCCAGCGAAGCCAATACCCAAACCACCGTCTAAAGAGAGGTTGTTGCCACCGCCTGCGATGAAGAAGCCGATGGCGTCATTGTCCTTACCGCCGTAGAGGGAATCTCCTCTCTGCGCCCCTCCCAGCATCGTATCGGCACCCTGATTACCAAACATCAGGTTAGCTTCGACAGTACCTTGGAGGATGTCTTCTCCCTCGCCGCCGGCCAGGGTAGCGCGGGCTTCAGCGATTATGGTGTCCGAGCCTGCGTCGCCAAACAGCAAAGCCGGAGTGCGCTGGGATCTGATTGAATCTTCGTCGTCGCCGCCGTATATGGTATCGTTCGGGCCAACTGAAATCAGAGTATCGTTATCGCCTTGGCCAAATATTAAGCTGCCGCCCAGGGTGGAAGTTCTAACGAAATCCGCCCCCTCTCCGGCGAATACTGTATCCGGCCCTAGTCCCGGAAGGTTTAAATCTAGTTGATTAGGATTGTCATCTAACGTTGTCATAAAGCTTCACTCCTCTACTTGTTGGTCATCGCTGGTGCGACTACAGACACTGCCTAGAACACCGAATGTTTGGATTCCGCTGTAGTTTAACCTGTTTGCCAGCCGCAAGTCTAGCCTACTGGCGTTAACCCTGTCTAGACTTTCTCCCTCGCGGATTTTTTGCTTGTAAGCTTTTATTTTCAAAGTCTTCACCCTTTAATAATCCTGGTGCACTGTCTCAGGTGCTCACGCTCAATAAGACGCGGCTCATATTCTTAATGTTCCATTCTGGATTGGCGGTCGGGGATCGCCTCCGGAGGAGGAAATTAAAGATTAAAAAAGGCAGATCTGGGTGATCGGGAAGACAAGGGAAATTGGGAGATTTGTTACTTGGTACCAAGGCTTTGTGGCAATTTCCGGTTTTCCAGGCAGGGTCGTCATTTAATAATTCTGACCCGGATTGAACTGCGTACCGCTCCGGGCTTTAAAAGTCTACGCCCCGCTTTAGTTCTACGCCCCGATCGCCGTAGTGTTTGTGACAGTATACCTCGGAGTGTACGCTTGCCAAGTCAAAGTAAGCGTGGGGTTTGTGGCAGCGCCCGGTGATAATAATTTCTGTATCCCGCGGCTTGCGTAGCAGGGCTTCTACGATCGGCTCTACCGGCAGCAGTTCTAAGTCTACTGTGGGATTGAGTTCGTCGAGAATAATCGTTTTGTACCAGCCGCTGGCGATCGCACATTTGGCGATTTCCCAGCCGCGTTCTGCTTCTATGCAGTCTAGCTCTTGCTGTTGCCCCCGCCAAACTATAGCATCTCGGCCGCACCGCTGGTGGTCTACTAGCTGTGGATAGCTTTGGCGCAAAGCTGCGATCGCCGCATCTTCTGTATAACCCGTGCCACCTTTGAGCCATTGCACGATTAACACCCGGTGAGATTGGTCTTGACTGATACCCCTACCTATTGCCTGCAAAGCTTTGCCCAAAGCGCTTGTAGACTTGCCTTTGCCCGCTCCGGTGTATATTTCGATACCGGAAATATGATGCTCTGCCGCTGCGGGGTGATAGTGGGGCTTCATTTCTGAGTGTAAGTCGGCAATCTCCAGCAAAGCTTCCGGGGCCGCTCGGCCTGTGGCGATGACTTCTAAATATTCTGGTTTGTTTTTGAGGGTTTGGACTACTTCGTCAACTGGCAGCAAACCCAAGTCCAATACGGGGTTTAGTTCGTCTAGTACCACGACGGAATAGAGCTCGCTGGCGATCGCCCCTTTGGCTATATCCCAGCCTCGCTGAGCTTCTGCCCGATCAAAGCGGGTGATTGCTTCGGCCCCAAAATATTCGGCTCTGCCGGTACGCACTTGGTCGATCAAGTGGGGAAATGCCCGTTGCAAGGCTTCTATTGCCCCGTCTTCGTCGTAGGAGCGGCCGGGGCCTTTAAGAAAGCGCAGCAACAAGACTCGCGTAGGCGAGTCAGAATTGATACCCAGCCCGATCGACCGCAACACTACTCCCAAAGCTGCCTGAGACTTGCCTTTACCCGCGCCGTCGTAAACGTGAATCTGACCCGCGGCGCGTTCCGACCGGGATGAGGCTGTCCGAATACCAATGCCATTCCTTACCATAATCAGCAGTTGTTTGAGTCTGTATCGGGGTGGGTATTCGATCGCGCGCCTTGAATGTTTAATTTTTCCATTCTGTTGGCGGATCTCAACAGATTATACGATAACTTCTAACCTCCAATCTTTTAAGCAGCGATCTAACGCAATTAGGTGCTCAAACCTCCGGTTAAGATTATTGCGTTTGTGCTGTACAATTAAAATTTAACACGGACTGATATACCTAAAGGCTTATGATTGCGAGTGTTTTCCCATTTCGGACTGTTTTGGTGCAAATTTTAATTATGTTTTTGGCGATCGCGATCGAATCGTGGTTTTTGCAAAAACTACTTAAACTCGGCCCCAAAACCAGCATTGAATATACAGCCATCCTCAATCTATCTTGCACTTGCGTAGGCTGGTTAGTTTTCTTCGGCATTGAAAGCGTTCTTAGCAAAGAATTGCGGGAACAGCTTATCGGTTATATTTTATTAGGACGTGCGGATAATGTTTACGCTCCAATAACTATGATAGCACTTTCAGTATTAGCAGTAACCTTTCTAGCTAAATGGCAAGGATTAGAATTCATAGAAAACATGGTTTCTGGCAATAAAAAAGCTTCCAAACCTCAGTTTTTAGGACCCCCCACCCTCACCCGCCGTCCTCCCAAAAAAACTTTTCAAGTAACTACCCAGTTTGGGGGAATTTTAATCGCCCACACTGTTAGCAATATCGTTATTTTAACCGTGTTGTTTTTGCAAAGCGTCTATTGAAATTTATGATGAAGCAATTTTTTGATGTCACTCAGCAACTTACTAAGCTGACGAACAACCTTTGGGAAACCAATAAAAAAATCCAAAAGGCGATGATTCCGCCTAAAGTTGTTCACTGGAAGACTCCTTTACTACTCAGCATCTTTTTAGCTTTGCTGACAGTGGCGGCAGTCACTGACTGGCGGACGAGAACTCTACTTTTTGATATGAGCTGGTTATTTTTTACACTTTCAATGGGTCTGCTGACCAGCCAGCAACCTTTTGTGATTAAAGGAGTAAGTCTGAGTCCGTGGGTGACAAGCATTTTAATTGGGTTGTGGTTGCTGGTAAGATTGCCGTCGGATAGGAAGGAAATAGCATGGATATGCGGCCCAATTATAGCAGTAGTAGTTCTTGCTACAATAGAGGTTTGGAATAGCGAGTCAAAACGGGAAGGTATCAGGTCGTTGGTGCGCCCTCAGTTTTTGATCATTACTCTAGTTCACCTGCTGTTTTCCTGTTGGTTTGCTTTTCACTTTTTAATTCAAGGTTGGATACGACAGTACCCGAGCGTTTTATCCCAGGATTTGAGGCAAAGCGATTATGTGGTGACATTTCAACAGCCAACTATTAATCGCTCCCGAGGAGTTGTTATCCTCAATGCGATGGAGCGATACCTACAAAATGAAGCCCGCACAAAACCGTGGGCGCAGGTAGAGCAAATGTTAATAGATATGGATAACGAGCGGTTTTTTCTGCGGAATCAAGCCTTAAAAACAACTGGGGTAGTCGCAGAAGATGCGAAATGGGATGTCAAAACTTCGATCGTCCAAGGAGATTCCCGCTATCAGTTAGAGATGGAGGCAATTTGGCTGGGGCTGGTTTTTAGACCGGAAACATATTCGTTTACCAAATCTTGCGAGGTGTTCGAGATAGGCAATAGGGCGACTGTAACCTGCGGTGCCATCAAACGCTCTCAACCCGGACAGAAAAAAGATGGAACGGCGGGCGACAGTCAAGTTTGAGCCTGTCTCACGCAGTTAGGAAAGTGTTTCAGAAGAAAGGGGAAGACGGGGAGATGGGGAGAGTATCCGAACCTGAGAGACGCATATGGGGAGAGTAGGAGATCGCGGAGAATCTTCCCTCGAACCTCGGACTTCTTCCTTCAACATCCAATCCGTTAAATCCTTTAAATCCCCTACACTGCTTTCTTGCCGAACTTCCTTCTTCCTTATATTAAAGTATTGATTGCGAAAGTTTCCAGCGGGTTAATAATTAGATGAACTTGAGAAGAATCTTGACAGTCGCGACCAATGTATTTTGGGAAGTAATTCGCGATCGCATCCTTTACTTAATTATTATTTTTGCTCTGTTGATGGGCGCCTCGGTACGGTTGATACCGGAATTGGCGGCGACAACCGAGAAGAAAATTATCTTAGATGTCGGTTTGGCTGCTATGAGCCTTCTCGGTCTAATTGCCACAGTTTTTGTGGCTACCGGATTGGTCAACAAAGAAATAGAAAAGCGCACTGTTTACCTGTTAGTTGCTAAGCCGATAAGTCGGGCTGAATTAATTCTGGGCAAGCACTTAGGGTTGTCGGCGGTGCTGGCGGTGCTTGTAGCGGCAATGACTGTTATCTATCTGGCTATTCTGAGTTTGAGCCGCATTCCTTTCCCTTTGGGAAGCATTTTAATCGCTTCGCTGTTTATCTGGTTTGAGCTGTGTCTGATGGCTGGTGTCGGGATTTTATTTGGGGTTTTTAGCAGTTCCCTGCTGGCGACTTTACTGACATTTGGCGTTTATTTAATGGGACATTCGACGCGGGATTTAGTGGCTTTGGGCAAGTTAACTAAAAATCCTGGCCTTGAACAATTGATGATGGGACTTTATCTCGTTTTGCCGGATTTAGCCAGATTCAATTTGAGAAACGATGCTGTTTACGGACAAGTTCCTTACTTAGCAGGTTTGATTACAGATGCTGGCTACGGTTTGCTGTATGTAGTGCTGCTGCTGTCAATAGCGATCGCCATATTTTCCCGTAGGGAATTTTAAAACGCGCCTGCCCTACTTTCAAAAGTTTGAGTGTATCTATCAAATTATCACGCTAAAATATCAAGGAGGCGAGCGCTCAGAAATCTCGACTAAAACTCAAACTTTTAATTGATCCCGAATAAGTTGTTCTGTATTTAAATAGTACCTTTGGGCGGGCTTTTCTGCCCTCCCCACAAGATCGGGACTTAGGCCTCGGGGCCCAGAAACCGGGTTTGTTAACGAATCTGCGGTCTACAACGCGTCTTTTCGTAAAAAAAACCCGGTTTCTAAACAATCGTGCGTAAGTCCTAAAGATGTTGAAGAGAAATCACCCTGTAAATTAGATTGCGATAGCTTAGCAGTAACAAAAATTGAAATTATGTTAGTGGAAAAACTCGAACAATTAAAAGATATTTTCGCACAAATGGAACGGGCTTTAATTGCCTACTCCGGCGGAATTGACAGCACTTTGGTGGCAAAAATTGCTTTTGATGTGTTGGGCGATCGCGCTTTGGCAGTGACGGCAGTTTCGCCGTCTTTACTGCCAGAAGATTTAGAAGATGCGCGGATTCAAGCTGCAGAAATTGGCATTGCCCACGAGGAAGTAGAGACTCAGGAAATGGCAAATCCCAATTACACTTCTAACCCGGTTAACCGCTGCTATTTCTGCAAAAGCGAACTGCACGATACTTTGAAACCCCTAGCACTAGCAAAGGGTTATCCTTATGTGGTTGATGGGGTGAATGCTGACGATTTAAAGGATTATCGTCCCGGAATTCAGGCTGCGAAGGAACGCGGCGCCCGATCGCCTTTAGCCGAAGTAGGAATTACTAAGTTTGAAGTGCGGCAATTGGCAAAAGAATTGGGTTTGCCTTGGTGGGACAAACCGGCTCAACCTTGTTTGAGTTCGCGCTTTCCTTACGGCGAAGAAATCACCGTTGGAAAGTTGCAAAGAGTGGGGCGCGCTGAACGGTATTTGCGGCAGTTGGGACTGAAAAATTTGCGAGTGCGATCGGACGGAGATACGGCACGCATTGAGTTACCCGCAGAGGAGATTCAGGAGTTTGTGCTAAATACGGATTTGCCTGCATTGGTGGGGGTATTTCAGGAGTTTGGTTTTGTGTACGCGACTTTGGATTTGGAGGGGTTTCGCAGCGGCAAATTAAATCAGGTTTTGCAGCCGCAGTTGTTGCAGGCAAAAGGTTGATTAATTTTCCCGAATACAAAAATTTCTCATGATTGATGTAGTGTGGGAAATGGACAAAGGGGAACAATCTCAATCGAACCTTTACCTTTGATCTAGCAACTTATACCTTTCAAGGCTCGAATTTTTAGGATTACAGGACTTACGCACAAGTAACGTATTTCTGTCGCCCAGCGAACTCAGTGAAGCAATCTCAAAGTCTTGCTACACCCTCATAATGCGTAAGTCCTGATTAATTATCAACTTAGAATTTTGAATGCTGTGGAGGGAAACTCCCACAGCAGGTTTAGTTTTGAATTTTCAAGGGAAACCATCCGATCGATTTTTCCAAGAGTTTCATGGTTCAAATCCATCCTTGCTAAGCTTTTAGCCATTCCCCTTCACCTCACCGTCGCGATCGCACTTCCCAAAACCCAACTCTCTATCTCTATGGTCAAAATCTCACTCAAGTTGAACTCAAAACCCTAAGTTGGGCGAGATTTAACTTTTCGCCATGCAGCACTAATACCCGATTTACCTGGCACAATTTCTATAAGACTTTTTTTTCGCAGTCGCTTAAAAACATTTTTCATAACTTCACGTGAATCAATTCCAACTAATTCTCGACCAATGCGATTAGTAATGTCTTCGTGTTCTTCAAGGTAATCCATGACTGATCGCTCATACTCCGGATACATTTCATAACTTGAGATCGTATTTTCTGAATCTTCATCAAGAGTTCCAACTCTACGCCAAGCTGCATTTCTTTTTGCTCTTTTAGGAACAGCTTCAATAAGTCCGTTATCTCTTAATTTGTTAAAGGCCTGCTTGATAGTTGCTTCTGAACGAATTCCAGTTTCTTTTCTAGCAATTTTATTGGTTATTTCTTTGTGCTTCTCTAAATACGACATTATTTGTACTTCTATTGAAGCCAGAGGTTCGTGTTTAATGTATACAATTACAGAATTCTCAGTCTCTTTGATGTCAGGGGGTTGTAGTCTTAACTTAGCCATTGCCTGAAAAGCAGTATTGAGACCTTCTCCTACATCTTTATTAGGTGGATTGGGAAATTTGTTGATTATGCGAACAATAGCTCCATTCCTTGCATATTGTTCTTTCAGAATATTTTTTACTGTAACGTGACCCGGCAATTTTCCTGGATTTTCAATCTCAATTCTATTATCGAAAATACGGATGTGAGTATCACAAGCTATACTGTAATCTCTATGCAGTAAAGCATTTGTGACAATTTCATGAATAGTTTCTTCGGGATATTGGATATTTTCTAATCCTTGATTTCCAATTTTAGGTATTTTTTCAATAATTTCTATTGTTGTAGTTACAGTTTTCTGAACTTGTTTATACAAACAACCTTCGATGGTTATTGGGGAAAAATCAAGAGTGTCTCTTGTTCCTTCTGACTCTTTTGTTTTATATCTATAAATTTTAACGCCACAATGCTTGGGAAAAACAGCTTGAGGTTCATCTGCAAATAATAAAATTCCGGCAATAATTGGTTTGTTTTTTTGAATTAATTGTTGCTTTTTCAGCCATAACTCAGCTTCTGTAGTTGGAACTACAGCGTTAATAAATTCGCTCATGACTTCGGAATCTTTGATTACTTCAAGCTCTACATCAATAGTTTTTCTTTCAAATGATTCTATACCTTTATCGAGTTTTAATCTTTCTAAAGCTGCTTGAGTTGTAATAGGCAAAGTTTGTGCGGAACGTCTTAAATATGGAATACCGTCCGAAGCTTCCACTACTCCTCGTGATTTAAGAATAGTCACTTGCAAAACTAGACCCGGATGGCCTTCCGAGCTAAGAAATGTATATGAATAACCATCCCCAAGTGGGAAAAGTTGCTCAAAAATTTGTAAATGCCCGTTTGCGGATTCTTGATCGGCAAAACCTCTCCAATCTCTTGTTTTTGTATTGCCTAAAATCTTCTCACCAATTCCGATGTAAAGCTCTCCACCATCAGCATTAGCAAATCCAGAAATAAATTTACATAATTTTCCTGGTTTTACCTCTATCGCCTTGAAGTCGAGAAAATGACTTTCTGCCTTTTGAAGTATCTGATTTAATTGCTCTGAAGTGATTGGAACTACTTCAATTGACATATAGTTTAGTTGGTTACAGCTTAATAACTTTTAGGATGTTTGCCGTATATTTTGGATGTGCCATGTAATAGCAAGTCCGAGTTTAATACCCCCTTTATTTCTTAGTCCGCGTGGACTTAGTTTGAGTCTATGCGGCGGTTTCAACCGCCGATTCATAAAGAGGGTGGCTAACTTTCAACCCCCGAGTCTTATCAAGGAGTAGTTGGCTGAATTTGCTGTGGCTGCATTTGCTGCTGCTGATTCTCGAGCAGAAGTTGCTGCTCCTGGATTTGAATTTGCCGATTCTCAAGATCTATTTGCCGCTGTCTGTCTTCAAGCTGCAGTCTTCTGTCTTCAAGTTGCAGTCTTCTGTCTTCTGCTTGCTGCAATCTATCTTGACGTTGTTGCTCTCTTTCTAGCAACCGGTCTTCACGTTGCTCTTGTCTGTCTTGACGTTGTTCGCGAAGCTGTCTGAGCTGATTTCGCCGATCGAAATCCCCTCCCAAAAATAAGTTTTGAAAAGCGTTGATAGTTGCTTGAAACCCAGTAAAAACGCTGCTAACAGTGTTAACCCCAGTTGCTACTCCTGTTATTGGCTGCAAGAAACTGTTGATATTATCTGCTACCCTAGCATAGCCCGATCGCGCTACCAGAATCACATCGTTGTTGCGGAGAGTGGGGTTATTATTAGGATTCAACCCTTGAGCAAAATCCACCTCGATCGTGCGGCGAGAAACAGTACCGTTGGGGTTCAATCGCAATAGTTCTACCTTGTCTTTTTTGGCCCGCAATTGATTGAAACTGCCGGCCGTCAGTAAAGCTTGGTGCAGGGATGTACTAGGCCGCACCTGCAAAGCCCCAGGCCTAATTACTTCTCCTACAATATTGATGCTAATCGCGTTCGGAGAAAAACTGCTATTTGCCACTTGAGAAACTTCAGCTAAGTCTACAGTAGCTGCTGTCGGGATAATTACGCTATCTCCTTCTTGCAGCAAGATATCTTGAGTTGCGTCGCCTTTTTGCAGTAAATCCCACAGATTTACCATGATAGTTTGTTCATTGCCGCCTCTGACTCGGCGGCGGATTTGCACGCGGCGAATGTCAGCTTCTGTAGTGATACCACCAGCAATTTTCAGTGCTCTAGTTATTGTTGGTAAGCCCACAACTGCTCCTTGCTGTTGGTCGATAGATACAAAACTCAACTCTGTTTGTTGGTTGCTCGATCGCACATCCGAAGCAAATACAGTATAAGGCCCCGGCCGGTTTACTTCCCCGACAATTACTACCCCAATTGGTTTAGTAATATCAGCGGAAAAATTAGCACTGGCTCTTTGACGGACTTCTTGAGTATTGAGAGCACTTGCTGTCGGTACAAAAATTGTATCTCCATCTCGAATGGTAACGTCTTGACGCAAATTTCCCGTGTCTAAAAAATCCTGCAAATCAACAGTAGTAACTTGAGCCGGCCCGCCTCTGCGGGGACGGCGAATTTGGACATTTCGCATATCTCCTGCTGATGTCACCCCTTGTGCAAGTTGCAGCATTTCCATCAAAGTCGGGAATTTTACTCCTCCTCCGGTTCCTTCTCTAGTGGGATTAATCTTGTAGGAACCCGGGCGAGTAACTTCACCGGCAAGACCTATATTTAGGGGGCGAGCGGCGACCAGAGTCACGGTAACAACGGGAACATTGATGAAGGGTTCGTATCGCTGGGTAATCACGTTAGCAGCTTGTTGCAGGGTCAACCCTTGAATTGAGACGCTGCGAATGATTGGCAAATTGAGCGTCCCGTCAACTAACACTTGATATTCTCTGCTGAATTCAGGGACGCCGAATATCTCTAAAGCAATGCGATCGCCCGGGCCTAAAGTATAAGCTGCTTCTTGCGTCAGCGAACCAAGATTGCCGCTCGGTGGCAAACTCGAACCCGGAGGTGGCGGCGGCGGTACTCTCGGTTGGTTTGGGTTCCTAGCGGGCGCAGGATTTCTGACGGCAGGCAACTGAGCTATAGTGGGCAGCGAACTCAATAGCACCAGGAGTGCTGACAAACTCAGACTTGTAGCGGTTTGAACGGTATGTTTCATCTTTCTTCCCTGGTTGCAGCCTGCCAATGAACGAGAGCAATTTAGCTAGTTGATTTTAGTTTATTTTCCCTGCTGTCCAGTGTAGCCTCGCTTCGCTGCAAAATCCACAGGTGGAAGCATAAAAATTGTGCTATCGCACTTAACTATTTTGCACCTTGTTTGTAAAGAAACTGTAAAGCCTGCCAACTGTTCTCAGGATTAGGCTCTCGTTTGAGCAAAATTTTTCCTACATAACTCGCGATACAAATCAACCCACCAAAGAAAGGGGATAGGAAAAAACTACCCTGATTTGAGGTAAAATGTTAAATAATTCTATCTGCAGGACAAAGACAAGTGTCACTAAAATTGGATAAAGTAATTCCCTGGGGACGCTGCTTGGATGAATACATAGGAATGTTTAGCTTGACATCAAGTGACCTCAAACTAGCAATTATAGATTGTGCGGGCGGCCCGGCGAGTTTCAATGCCGAAATGACTCGCCAAGGTAAAAAGGTAATTTCTTGCGATCCAGTGTATCAGTTTACTGCGGTAGAAATTGGCGATCGCATCCAAGAAACATATCAAACTGTGATTGACGGTGTTAAAGCCAATTTAGACGGCTACCTGTGGAATAATTTTGAATCGCCATACCAGCTAGGCGAAGTGCGAATGAAGGCGATGCAGGAATTTTTAGAAGATTTTCCCTCAGGCTTGCAGCAAGGCCGATATATTAATGCTGAGCTGCCAGTTTTGCCTTTCGAGAACCGTCAATTCGATTTAGCTTTGTGCAGCCATTTCTTATTTGCTTATTCTCACCTGCTTTCCGAAGAATTTCATCTGGAAGCTATTACAGAAATGTGTCGGGTTGCGAAGGAAGTCCGGGTATTCCCTCTATTGCAGAGTTTTAGCGGGGAGGAATCCGATCACTTAAATCCGACGATCGCAGAATTGAAAAAGAGAAGTTTTAGTGTAGAAATTCAAGAGGCTCCTTATGAGTTTCAAAAAGGCGGGAATAAGATGCTGCGAGTTAGCAAAAAAAGCTCTGCCTAAAAGTTAGCATAACTTATTGTGCTGTTATGGAAACCAAATAACAGCCGTTAATTCGCCAACTATTATCAAACTGTTTTTCCATGAGATAAATGGCTCGGATTGGAATGCCTTCCGAGTCCAGCAACAGCACCGGCTGAGCGGGAATTCCTTCAACAGTGGCGAGGTCTTCAAATAATACCGAGCGCGGACGGTAGACAGCTTCATAGGCAATTTTTACCATGTGCATAAAGTTTTCTGCTGTGCGAAACTGCTGCTGAATTCCGGGACTGGCGAAGGCAAAAGCCCCAGCAGCATCGTCTTTTTGAAATGCTTGCAGTTGCTGTTCTACGACTGAGCGAATGGAAGCGCGATCGCTATCAGTAATGTGCATAATTAATTTTGATAAGAAAGTGCTGTTAGGGCTGGGCGCGTCCAAATTACTGAGGGCCTGGCAATTCGCGATCGAACCCTAGACTATTTGCCCATTGCTTAACCCGATCGTGCCCAATGCCCGTCTTGTTTGTCTGGTAATCTTGCAAGGCTGCGAGACTTTGGGCGATCTTTTGTTCTTCGCTGAGCGGTTGAAACTCCTTGGCTGTTTCAATTTCTCCAGTAATTCTAATCAAAAACCGCAGAGCTTCATTTACTGCTTCAGAATCGGGAAACATCTCTGCAACATCCGGTTCTAAACGAATATTTACACCACCAAAGGTCTTTCCTCCAGATCCTACCCTTCTTACACGCAACTTCCTCAAATTATATTCCGACCGAAGATCATCGTCCATCCCTGTTTCATCCTTCTTCATAAACTTCTCGCTCCACTCTTGTTACTTTTCTGGCGCTAATTATAGGAATAAAATCTGCTCTTTCTGTATACGATACTATCAATAAATTACATTGCGAGGACTCTCGAACAATAATATAGCGAGCTTCTTCATCAGACCGATCCGGAGCTTAGAAATCGATGTAGAGGGGATCGTCAAAAACCGTTCTGGCTTCCTCAAATGAGAACCCATGCTTGGGCAAATTTACCGCAGCCTTGTTTTCATCCCACTCGAATTTCATAAAGATCCCAAATCAGCATCTTTGATATAATCAAACATCAAGAAGCAAAACCCAAACCAACTCATGCCACAAACAGTCTGGATCGCACGACACGGAAACCGCATCGACTTCGTTAACCCCGACTGGTTTCTCACCGCAGAACGCCGCTACGATCCCCACCTTTCTGAAGACGGTCACATTCAAGCCCAACAACTCGCCAATCGCCTCAAAGGTGAAGGAATTTCTCATATTTTTGCTTCTCCTTTTCTGCGAACTGTCCAAACAGCAAATCACGCGGCCGAAGCTCTCGATTTGTCAATTAAACTAGAGTGGGGACTGTGCGAATGGCTGAATCCGGAATGGATGACAGAAATGCCGGAAACTGAGTCCGTCGAAGCTTTGTGCAGGCGTTTTCCCAGGATTGATGCTTCTTACAAAGGCGGTATTGCTAATTATCCCGAAACTGGGGAAGCTTGTCTTAAAAGGGCGGGGGAAACTGCTAAACGCCTCGCGGCAGAGTTTCCCGAAGATATGTTATTAGTAGGTCACGGTGCGTCGGTTTTAGGAACTGCGATCGGGCTGGCGGGCGGTGCGGAAACGGAAATTAATGCTTTTCTGTGCTGTTTGGTAAAAGTGGTACGGGGTGAGGGAGAATGGTCGATCGCACTTAATGGCGATACTTCTCACCTGACTGACTCTGAAACCGTGATCCGGTTTAATTAAAGTTGAGATTAGTGCGAAAAATCGCATTTTATGCTATGTGTGTAAGGTGCGCCGAGGTGTACCCTAAGTTAATCTGATTTGTCGGAATCTAGGTGTTATTGTTTGATCTCGATCGCACATTTTAAATCGAAAATCTTAAATAGGTATGGCTGGACACAGTAAGTGGGCGAATATTAAACGCCAAAAAGCTAGAGTTGATGCCGTTAAAGGCAAAGTTTTTGCTCGAATATCTCGCGAAATTATTGTCGCGGCCCGCAGCGGAGTTCCCGATCCCGCTGGGAATTTTCAACTGCGGACGGCTATAGAAAAAGCGAAGGCGGCGAGTATTCCTAATGAAAACATAGAAAGGGCGATCGCCAAAGGTGCCGGCTTGGCGGGGGGGAGTTCGGATTTAGAAGCTATTCGCTACGAAGGTTACGGCGTTGGCGGGGTTGCTATTCTAATTGAAGCGCTGACAGACAATCGCAACCGCACAGCGGCTGACTTGCGAGAAGCTTTTACTAAAAATGGCGGCAACCTGGGCGAAACTGGTTGTGTGGGCTGGATGTTTGACCACAAAGGAGTTTGTACGGTACGCGGCCCGATTGATGAGGAACAATTGTTTGAAGCGTCGCTAGAGGCGGCTGCGGAATCTTATGATTTGATATTAATTGATGAGGATACTGAAGGGGCAGAGGTATTTACAAGTGTGGCTAATTTGGAACAACTGGCTGATGTTTTGAAACAAAAAAGCTTTGCAGTTTTGCAGTCGGAAAATCGCTGGATTCCGAGCAATACAGTGGAAATAGATACTCCTGAAAAAGCTCGCTCGCTCCTTAAGTTAATGGATGCACTGGAAGATTTGGACGACGTGCAAAGTGTGACGGCTAATTTTGAAATGACAGATGAATTGATGTCTTTGAGTATGGTGTAACGCTCTAAATCACCAGATTTTTGCCATCCGCAAGACAAATCCCGGTAACTCTGGATCTGCGCTGACTGTTTCAGGATTATCTAAGATTTCAGGTTCGCGAGCGGGACGGTAGATGTAGACTTTTCTATTTTTGCGATCGAGCAAAAAGCCGAGCGATACACCATTGTCAATATATTCTTGCATCTTGTTTTGCAATCCCTTGAGAGTGTCACTAGCAGACCGCAATTCAATCACAAAGTCTGGACAAATCGGTGCGAATGAGGCTTTTTGTTCTTCAGTTAAGGCATTCCAGCGCTCTAGTTTAATCCATGAGGCATCGGGGGAGCGGGTTGCTCCATTCGGCAAGGTAAAGCCTGCACTGGAGTCAAACGTTTCACCTGTGCCATCTTGTTCTGCCCAGTTCCCCAATTGTAGGGCAATCTTACCGTTTCGATTCCCTGTATCTGAAAAGGCGGGTGACATAATGATAACTTCCCCACTGGCTGTACGCTCAATTCTCAAATCGCGATTAACTAGACAGAATTCATAAAACTGTTCAACAGTCATCGATTGGAGCGCAGGGAAATTGACCGTCAGTGGGACGCTTTCGGTTTGAATTAGCAGCGTCGTCATGGTTTTTCCTCAGTTGGTGCAGGGGTGATAGAATAGCTGGAGCTTACACTATTTTAGCTTGGCGATCGCAAGTCTTAGTCGATCGCGGATTCGGAGGCTTGTATCCGTTTTTGGGTTAGGTCAATAATCTTTTTTCCCAGTCAGCAAATAAGTAACCATGTATCCTTTGCCCTTAACTTGAATAGCGCCACGCTTCTGAAAAGTATATTTATCTTTTAATAACTCGTAGGTTTCGGCGGTGACTTGAATGCAGCCAGTAATCCCGTGGGATTCCATGCGCGAAGCAATATTTACTGTGTCGCCCCAGAGGTCGTAAATAAACTTTTTTAAGCCGATAACGCCGGCAACGACAGGGCCACTGCTAATCCCGATCCGAATGCTGAAAGGTTCCGAATGTTCTAAACTCAGGAGCCTAATTTCGTGCAGCATATCGATCGCCATGTTCGCAACCGCCTCGGCGTGATCCTCTCTGGCCGTAGGCAAACCGCCGACAACCATGTAAGCGTCACCAATAGTCTTAATTTTCTCCAAACCGTGGCGATCGGCCAAGTGGTCAAAAGCCGAAAAAATATCGTTGAGAACTTCCACCACTGCCGTCGCTGAAATTCTCGACGAAAGTTCTGTAAACCCCACAATGTCGGCAAACATCACAGTTACTTCCGCAAAACTTTCGGCGATATTGTGTTCATTGTCCTTCAAACGCAGGGCGATCGCTGCCGGCAAAACGTTTAGCAGCAGTTGCTCGGATTTAGCTTGTTCGAGTTCCAACTGTAGGTAAGCAGCCTGCAACTGTTCAGCTTGGCGAATTCTTTCTCCGGCTAGCTTTTCGATTTGCGCGGTGCGACTCAAAGATGTCAGCATATATGTCACCGGAATCAGAGTCCACAGCATCCCCATCGTCAGAGTTCCCCAAGAGCGCCAGTGCTTGCGAAGCCTGCGAATTTCCGGCGTTGCCGACACGTACATAGACCACTGGCGGCCGCTAATTTTCAGCCGCCTTCTGCAAGCTGTATAGTTCGGGCCTGGATTGTCAAGAATCGGGCAGTTTTGCAGGAGAGAGGGTTTCGCAGTGGCTGATGCTGGAAGCACTTGTTGGCTGGCGGATTGGAACTGCACCGCAAATTGCTGAATTCGCCTCTCAGCAAGGAGATTTTTGAGAACCGGGTTCCCCGTTTGCGGTAACAGCGACCCTGCTTCTTGCTTGTCTGGAGCCTCGCTAACGAGATAAATATTTAGGTAGTCGGTATTGCGTCCTTTTAAAGAGGTTTGGAAAATATCTTTACCTCGAAATACGCCCAGAACAAATCCTTGTAGCAGTTGGCGACGGGATTCCAGGGTAGTCGGTTTACTGCTGTTTTCGTAAATCGGAACTATAGCCAAAAGACCCTGTTCCGGGGAATTGCCCTGAGTTAAGCCGATGTAGTTGGTGACAATCATTTCTCCTGTATCGCGCCCTCGATCGAGCGCGAGGCGGATTTCTGGGTGGGAGGCGAGGTCAAAGCCTAATACTGTCTCGTTTCCGGCTGGTGGTTCGACGTAGAAAGCCGGGAAGTATTCTGAACGCTGGAGAGCCTTGCGGAGTTCTCCTCGCGGGCCGCGCTCTGTAATCTCGAAGCTGGGCTCTGTTTCGGTTCTAGCTTTGGTTTCGTAGTTGCGCCGCTCGGAATTGGGAACGCGGGGGGCCCAAGCCAGAAGTTGCAGGCTGGGGTGGACGGATAGGGGACGGGCGACAAACCGAGCAAAAGAGGAACGCTCGACGGCGCTGAAGGCTTTCATGTAGTCGCTGAGGGCGAGAACAGTATCTAAGTCGGAGTTGACCTGGCGTTCGATGCCGATCGAAATATCGTCAATGCGGCGGTGCATTTCGTAGTCGCGGCGCTTGTCTTCCCAGTCCCAAACCAAGGCGAATGTCAAAACCGACAGTCCGACACCCAAAGCCAGCGTCAACCCGGCTGGAATGTAGCGAGACCAGGATAAAGGTAGTTTTTTCAGCATAATTGCCTAGCGAATAAGGGCAGCAGATTAGCACACCGCTAAGTGCGATTTGTTCCGGCCTCTGAGTGCGGTTAATTCAAAACCCTGATAACTCAAGCACCGACGGCAATTGGGAATTAAAAGTTAGATATTTAAACTTTTAGATTAATGGACGATCGCTCAGCAGGGGATTTCAATCCAAAATTCCGCTCCCTGTCCGGGCGCTGAGATGCAACGCAGGCTTCCCTTATGTTTTTCTACCACAATCTGATGGCTGATGGATAATCCTAAGCCGGTTCCAGCCCCTACGGGCTTGGTGGTGAAGAACGGGTCAAATAGCCGCTTGCGAACCTCTTCGCTCATTCCCGGGCCACTGTCGGCGATGCAAATTACAATGCGATCGCAATCACTGAGCTGGTTTTTACTGTGGCTTTTCAACCCAGCTTTTTTCATGAGGGTGCGAATCACGATCGTCCGAGGTTCCGGTTGGTTTTCTAGAGCGTCGATCGCATTGCTGATAATATTGAGAAATACCTGGTTTAACTGACCCGCACAACAGTAAATATTGGATATTTTTCCATATTCTTTAATAATTTCAATCCCGCTCTTTATACTTGCCTGATGAAATCTGTGCTGCAATATTAACAGTGTACTGTCAATTCCTTCATGAACGTCTACCAACTTCATTTCTGCTTCATCCAGTCGCGAAAAGTTCCGCAGCGATAACACAATATTACTGATTCTTTCTACTCCTACTCTCATGGAATTTAGCATTTTTGGCAAATCTTCCTTCAGAAAATCTAACTCTAAGTCCTTAACTTTTTCAGCAATCTGAGGCACTGGGGACGGGTAGCATTCCTGGTAGAGACTTAAGAGTTCTATTAAATCATGAAAATAGTTGTATGTATGAGAAATATTGCCGTTAATAAAAGTTGCGGGGTTGTTGATTTCGTGGGCGATGCCAGCCACCATCTGACCGAGACTCGACATCTTTTCGGATTGAACTAATTGGATTTGAGCGTTTTGTAGTTGTTCGTAGGCTTCTTGCAATTGGGCGGCTTGTTTTCTTAATTGAGATTCGGAAGCTTGGAGTGCGGCGGCGGAAATTTTGCGGTTCGTTATATTTTCAATCATCCCTAAGTTGTAAATAGGTTTTCCTTCGCCGTCTCGAATCAAAGTAGCTGTCACATTTACCCAAACAATTTTACCTGTAGCGGTAATCTGGCGGAGTTCGATTTGATAGTGAGTAATTTCTCCCCGCTCAAGAGAATCAGCAACTTGGATATTTTTTGGATAATCGTCGGGATGCCCAAGTTCTATAAATGTTTTGCTCAGCAATTCTTCGGCGGTATATCCCAGCATTTCGTAGTAAGTTTTATTAACTCGCACTAACTTGTTATCATCTAAATTAGCTAAGTAGATAGCGATGGGTGCATCTTCAAAAATTGTGCGAAATAGTTCCTCGCTGGCCCGGACTTTAGCTGCTAGGGAAAGCCTATCGGTGATGTCTTCAAAGGTAGACAAAATGCCGACAACATTGCCGGAATTGTCGTGTAAAGGTATTTTATTTGTATCCAGACAGCATTGGGTGCCGTCAGCTTGCATTTTGGATTCTATGATGTGATATTCTGGGGTGTTGGTTGCCATGATGCGGCGGTCGCAGGCTCGAAAAAATTCTGTTTCTTCCGGCTTCCAGGGCATATCGAAGTCGGTGAGACCGGCGATTTCACTCGGGTGATTGAAACCTGCGACTTTGGCAAAGTTTTTGTTGCCTCCCAAGTAAACTAAATCTCGATCTTTCCAGGCGATTAACTGAGGGATGTTATTGATTACCGACCACAGCATTTTTTTGGAGGTTTCCAAGGCTTCCGTGCGTTCTAGGACGCGCTTTTCAAGTTCTTGATTGGCTTGTTGCAGGGCCATTTTTGATTCGCTGAGGGCGATTTCTGCTAGCTTGCGATGGCTGATGTCGATTGTCACCCCTTCCCACAGTATATCGCCCCCCGGTTGCAGTTCGGGGCGGGCAATACCGCGAATCCATTTCAGTTTTCCAGATGCGGTTACGATCCGCCATTCATATATCCACGGTTTTAAAGTTTGGCCGGAAATGGCGAGAGATTCTAACAGAACTTTTAGGTCTTCTGGATGCACCGTTGACCATACTAAATCCGAGTTTTTTTGAACTTTTTCTGGATCTAATTCGTAGAGTTCCCAACAGCATGAACTGACATAAATGAATTCATCGGAACCGTCGGGATGCAGCAAGTATTGATAAATCATTCCCGGCACGTTGGCGGCCATTTTTTGGAATCTGGCTTCGCTTTGCTGCAGTGCTGATTCTGCAAGTTTGCGATCGCTAATGTCAATCAACAACCCGTCCCAAATAATGTTACCTTTTTCGCCCGGTTCTGGCCGGGAAGCCCCGCTAACCCACTTAATCCGATCGCCCGGAAAAACAAATTTGCCTTCCCACCGCCAAGGCTCTAAAGTTTTAGCTGAGATAGCAACAGATTCCTGGAAGCTTGGCGCATCGTCTGGATGAATCATTTCGATCGCGGGAATAGCTGAGTTTTGGAGTACATCTGGTTCTAATTCCCAGAGTTCGCGGCAGCCGGAACTCACGTAGGGGAATGACATAGTGCCGTCTGCTGCTAACTGAAATTGATAAATCATTCCCGGAACGTTGGCAACGAGTTTTTGAAACCTCGCTTCGCTTTGCCGTAGCGCTGTTTCTGCTTCTACGCGATCGGTAATATCGTAAAATGCGGATAAAATTGCGGCTTCGCCATTAAAATTAATCGCTCGCATCGACATTTTTACCCAAAAAAAACTGCCATTTGCTTTCTTGAGGCAGATTTCTTCGCGGTCGGCCAAGCCGTTTTGTTTTACTAATTCTATCAATTGACTGCGGTCTTTGATATTGGCATAAAGTTCATTTTTTTTGCGTCCGATAAGTTGTTCGGGACTCAAACCTAAAGTTTCTCCGAGGGCAGGATTTGCATACAAAATTACGCTATCTTCTAGGCGCGTAATTGACATGGGAACGGGAGTCACAGTGGCGATCGCCCGCAATCTTTCTTCGCTTTCTTCCCTGGCTGTTTCGGCTGCTACTCTTTTGCTAATATCGTTCTGAACTCCGATAAAATGAGTTAATTTTCCCTCATTGTCTAGGATGGGGGAAACCATTAATTCGTTCCAAAAAGGAGTTTTGTCTTTGCGATAATTTTTGAGAACTACCTGAATTTCCGTTCCCGCTTCCAAGCTGCGGCGGAGTTTATTTAATTGGGTCTGATCGGTATCGGGGCCCTGCAAAAATCGGCAGTTGCGTCCAATAACTTCTTCGGCACTGTAACCGGTCAGTTTCTCAAAAGCAGGATTGCAGTAGATAATAGGTATGTCAGGCTTGCGAGCATCCGCGATGAGGATGCTGTTGCTCGACGCTGCGATCGCCCGCTCTAGGAGAGACAGGTTGAAAGAGTCTGTTGTCATCTGTGGCAATATCCAAATTCCCAGGGAGGGGACAGAACAATAAAAATTTATAAATAGCTTGAGCCATTCTTATTGTATAATTTTATTTTCAATTTAGCTTTTTTAACAAAGTCAGCAGCCCAAAAAAGCCGACGTGGGAGACGACTAATACCATTTTAGATTTTAGATTTTAGATTGGCAATGACTGATTCCATTATGGTTTGGGGCACGGGCATACAGTTGCCTCCTGGTTTAAAAGTAGTACCACCGAAGGAATTTGGTAATTATCCAGAAAACAGAAGGTGAAAATACCGAATGCGGCAAGAAAACAGAAGGTGAAAATACTGATATTTTCAACTTTTTTTCTTCTTTTCCTTCCATCCGGCCCGTCAACCCTTTTAAATTGACAAGCTGAGGGAAGAACCCTGAGCGGTTTTGCTTACTTCAATCCTGGCTTGAAAAGCTTCTTTCAGGTGGGGCATATGGGTAACGGTGAGGATGCAGGCGAAGTCGGAGGCGATCGCATTAATTGCAGCAATCAGTCGATCGCACCCTTCCGCATCCTGAGTCCCGAATCCCTCATCAATAATCAACATTTGCAAAGCCGTACCCGCCCGCTGAGACAGCAGTCTCGCCAGCGCCAGCCGAATCGCAAAATTAATCCGAAAAGCTTCACCGCCAGAGTAAGTTTCGTAGGCGCGAGTACCGCGTGCATCAGCAATTAAAATGTCTAAGGTGTCAATCAATTTAGTGGCTTTTTTAGAAGCAGCAGCCCGCTGAGTAATAAATTGAACGTGCAATTGATTCGCGCTCAATCTCGACAATATCTGATTTGTTTCAGCTTCGAGTTGAGGCAAAACATTTTCAATCATTAAAGCTTGAATGCCGTTTTTACCAAAGGCTTGACCCAACTCTTGATAAACTCGCTGCTGGCGTTTTGCAACTTGCATTTGCTCTTTTTGAGCTACTAACTGAACTTGCAGATTTTCCAAATTTTGCTGCTGCTGCTGGAGGCGTCCGAGACTTCCCAAATGTTGGTCTAGCTGCTGGCGGCGGCGACTGATTTGCTGTTCGATCGCACTTATGCGGGCTGTGGGATCGGGATGTTCTTGTAATTGCTGGTTCATCGCGGCAGTTTGAGCGCTGACAGCTTGCAAATCTCGATCGCGCACTGCGATGGAATTTGCTATTTCATTAACCCGCTGCTGCACTTGCGGGTACTGCACAGTTGCTGAGCGCAATTTTTCGGCGCGGGCGATCCAAAACTGCGATCGGCGCATTTCGCTCCGCACGTGTTCGTGCTGTTCCAAATTATAGCCAACTTCCGCAATGTATCTATCTAAAGACAGAATTTGCTGCTGTATTTCCGAGCTATTTTTTTGCTGTTCTAACTGTTGCTGTACTGTGGCTAATTGAGTTTGCAAATCCGGGCGGCGCGCATTAATTTTATTCAGTTTCTGCTGAGCGTCTTTGATTTGAGCTTGCTTAATTTCCGCCCACCGCAAGCGCTTTTCATCGCTGCGGGCGAGGGAGTGGCTGCGATCGCTGTAATTGAGCTGTTGCAGTTGCTGTTCGATTTGCTGGAGTTCGCCCAAATCATCGGCTGCATACTCGCCGGTGCGTAGCAACCGCTCTATTTCTGCAGCGTCTTGACGCATACTTTGCAGTCGGTTTTCATCTTGGCCCAGGCTATCTAATTGTGCTTGTAAATGACTGCGGCGTTCCCGCAATTCTTGGTAGGGCGCTAATTCCTCTTCTAGTTCGCGGTATTCATGTCTGAGAACTTGAATTTCGCGCTCGGAGACGGCCAACTGTTCGCGGACAACCCACAGTTGGTTCCAAATTTCCTGCTGTTGGGTGTGGTGTTTTGCGACTACCAAATTCCAGTAGTGTTCGTCTAAAGGTCGATCGCACAAAGGACAATTGCCAAAATTTGCATCCCGCACCATTAAAGGCGAATTCGATGGCTCGTTTTCCGCAAAATTCGAGGCTTTATCTTCGCCTGCGGTTTTTTCTCCTTCATGTTTCCGCAGCAGTTGCAGTTTTTGGTCGATCTCGGCGAGTCTGGTTTGATAGTCGCGGCTTTTGGCTTGCAGGTTTCCTAGAAAGTCGTGCCTTTCTTGACCTTTTTCGCGGACTCGCTGCTGATAAACTCGCTTGTTTTCCAACTGCAAAATTTGATTGGCGATGGCCGAGATTTCCTGCTGTAATTGCGGCTGTCGCTGCTGCTGCTGAACTTGCACCTGTCGGTTGATTTCCTCTAAGCGGGCGGTTAAACCGGCGCGGGCGCGATCGAGCTTTTGTTGCTTTTGCTGCTGCTGTTGTAGCAGCGGCGAAACTTGCAGTTGCAGTTGCTCTAGTTCGTTGAGGCGCGATCGAACTGCTTGCAACTGTGCGAGTCCTTTATCAACCTCCGGCTGCTGTTTGAGAATTTCCAGAACATCTTTTTCATCTTGTTCTAAAACCTCTAATTGAGCTTGCAACTGCTGAATTTTGTTTTGCAAAAAGCTCAGTTCTTGCCGTTGCTGTTCTTGCAATTGCTGACGCTGATTTTGGGCTTGTTGGTTTGCCTTAAATTTGCCAGCCAGAGTTTCTTCTGTCGCTTGCAAGCTGTGGAAATAGGCGATGCCTGCTGTTATTTCCTTTTCTTGCCCTAGGAGGGCTTGTAGCTCATTTTGCTGCTGTTTGGCTGCGCTGAGTTCTTGCTGCAAGCGGCGGCATTCTTGAGTGATATTGTAGTGCTGTTGCTGGTGGCCTGCGAGGAGTTTTTGCCAAGTTTGGCGGTTGTGGTGCTGGAGTTGCAGTTGCTGCAACTCGGTTGTGTCGGCTTGCTGCTGCTGCTGGAGCAAATCTGTTGCTTGCTGCAATTGAGTTTGTTCGGAGGCGATCGTCTCTTTTTGTTGCAGTTGCTCTTGTACGGTTTGCAAACTCTGTTTGAGTACATCGACTTGAGCTTTAAATTGTTTGGACGTATCTTTGGCTTGTTCGGATAAAGTATCGTAGGAGTCGAGCTTGAGCAGGTTGGCTAAAACTTGTTTGCGTTCGATCGGCTTTTTGAGCATAAATTCATCAGCTCGCCCCTGCCGCAAATACGCCGAGTTGATGAAAGTATCGTAATCTAGTTTGATGTGTTCGAGGATTTTTTGCTGAGTTGTTCTCAGGCCCTTGTCTGTGAGCGTGCGAAAATTAAGTTTTTCCTCAGTCACGGCCGAATTCAAGCTGACTTGAAACTCCACACTTCCCGAGTGTCCGCGGCGGCGGTTGCGAATCACCCGGTAGATTTGGCCGCCGATGGAGAAAGTGAAATCAACGCGCACATCAATTTCGCCGATGTGGATGATATTGTCTTCCGTATCGCTGCGACAACAGCCCCAAAGTGCCCAGGCGATCGCTTCTAAGAGGGAGGATTTGCCAGCACCGTTAGGCCCGCAAATGCAAGCGGTGTGCAGGCCGCGAAAGTCTAAAGCAGCTTCGCGATAGCTGAGAAAATTTTTGAGTGTAAGTTGTATAGGAATCATTTAGGCCATCGCGCCATACAATCTATCTATAAATAGCACTATTTGTACGCTGTTGCCTAGTTATTCAATCCAGATCCAGAACAATTGTCAGTGCTTCTGCAATTTCTTCCATAATTGTCTCGGACAGGGTTCCGAGTTGTCGGACAAATCTTTGTTGCGAGACGGAACGGACTTGAAAAGTATCAGCGGCGGAGAGTTTCGCCAAGCCATTTTCTGATGTCGGTTCGAGCTGCACCATCCAATCAAGCGGGGAAAAAAGATCGTTCCATGCTGTAATTGGAACAATTACTTTGAGCCGCAAATTTCCCACTTCATCATCGCTGACAACCACAACAGGTCTAGTTTTGCCAATTTCATCTCCCACCGTTGGATCTAGTCTGACAAGCCACACTTCGCCCTTACGCATTAGTCTCTACCCCTGCGCTCAGGTATTCTTCCTCGGAATCGAAATACGGTTCGCTGTCGGGCGACCACAAATCGTGCAGCGGCCCTCCTGGTTCATACAAAGGAACCGCTGCTTCTGCTGCGGCTCTGAGTCTCCGCTTTCTCTCAGCTTTGCGCTGGGCTTTTTCTTCTATTTCTTCGCGCATCATCCGCGAAGCTGCTTCGATGATTTCTAGGCGTTCTTCTGCTGTCAGATTTTTGAGTGCTGCTAAGATTTCTGTTTTGGTCACGGTTTTTTCGGGTGGTGGGTGAGAAAGTGCGATCGCACCATCATTATATCTTTCACAAAAATCAATATCGCCGCTCTGTGTTGATGACGCACCCTACATTACCGGTCTGTGCTGATGGCCCACCCTACATGGATCGCATTAACAGATTTTCCATCATCAAAAAGGGTTGACTGTATTCCTACAGCCAACCCCGCACATATTTATTTGTCCTGCGTTTGCTCAAACAGCAACACTACCTAACAAGATTCGGGAACGTATAGCCGACACCGACTAACAATCCCACGTCAGCTCCGTCAACAAAACCAATATTCAATCCCGCTGTTGCTGTTAAATTTGTCGTCAGCGGCACATCTACACCCCCCGAAATCAGGAAGCCAAAATTACCGTCATCCCCGGTAGTAACTATCACGCCAGCACCTGCATAGGGAGCAGCACTAATCACAAAATCCTCGCTGACTTCGACGGTCTCTTGAGATACAAAATCGAAGGTAACGGGAACTAGAAGAGTTAAGTTGTCGCGCAACAAAACAGTCGGTCTCACCGACAAATTGTTCGTCAAACCGATTTTGCTAATAATCGCAAATGAACCGTCGCCTAAGGCTGAATCTCCGCCAAAACCTACATTGCCGCCAATGCCGATGTAGCTGGGCCCAGAACGGGTAGCTCGGCCTGGTCGGATTTGAGTTCCCTGAGCCACTTTTTCAGTTGCTTCGGAGACAGTTGCAGGTTTTTCAGCAACCTTCGGTTGGTTTGTCAAAGCTGAGGCGGAAGTGCTGACAGGATTGCTCAACAATTCTTGTGCTGTTTGGACTTCTTTTTCTTCCTTCGTTGCTGTTACTTCAAGATTATTGCTCTCGGCAACAATTGAGGTAGGTCGCTCGCTCTTTTTGGCAGTCTCGACTGTTGACTGCACTTTGACACCATTATCAGCAATTTTAGCGGTTTCTTCCGAATTTTCAGTCTCAGCAGCAATGGATGTATTTGGCGCTGTTTCTATCTCAGCAATTTCAGATGTTGCTGCTTCCGATTTTTCGGGTTCAGCAATAGATACTTGCAAGTTGGCGTCCGGTTCGGAGGCTGCTGGCTCTGCTGCTTCTGTTAGTTCGCTCCAACTGATAGAATCAATTTTTTTATTACTAGCCGTTGTTTCTGCGTCGGGTTTAACTGCGGAAGTTGCCGTCGGCTCAGAAATTTGGTCAATATTTTGAGCGGCTATTGTTGCAGTTGTAGCGACATCGGGCAAGTTGCCAGTTTCAGCTTTCGCTGACATGGTACTGCAACAAACAGCTAAAGCTGCAAGATTTATTAACGCAAAAGTAGACTTGGAAAATAGACTATTCATAGAAACTCCTCAATGAAGGGTGTGTTAAAAGTGTAAGTGTTTGAGGGCGACCGTCGAGAGCTTTGCTAAAAAAAGACACAAATATGAGTTGTGTTGTTCCTAGATTGGCATTTTACCGTTGAATAGTCAACTCTCAAGCTGATTAGATTCAAGAACGGACGGTTGGTTTAGAGGCTAATTTTAATTTACAGATCGATCAGCAAAAAATCAATCCTAGGGATGATTGCACCCTTGCTCCTGTTTAATTGAGGGGTCGATCGCGCGCCTCGCTTGCATTCTACAAGACTGTACTTGGGGGCGCTGCACTGGCAGCCACGCCGGAAAAACCCGGTTTTTGAGGGCGCACCAGCTCGAAACCAAAAGACAACAAGCTTTCAAAACAGTTTTGGCAGCCCCGCCGTCCACAGCAAGTGCAGTTAATACAACGAGATCGGCTGCTGCACAGTCCATGACAATTAATGTAGAATAATACCACCGATCCGAGAAATATTTGTGGGTCGCTCGTGTCAAAATTAATGAATATTATGAAAATTGTGTAAAATTTAGTGTTCTATTTGTAAAGTTTAGCCTTCGCTTTCGCTCAGGGTCTGACCATCTCACAACAGCACGCAAGTAAACAAGTAAAAAAATACAAATTATCTGATCTCAACCTGACTTTATGAGCAAAGTTCTAGTCATATTAGGCGAATTGAGCGATCGCGACATCGATTGGATGCTCGCCAACGGCACCCGCACCCAAGTCCTCCCCGGCACAACTCTGATCACCGAAGGGAAGCCCTTAGACGCCCTGTACATAGTTCTGGAGGGAACTTTGAGCGTTGCTGTATCATCTTTAGGCGGCAAAGAAATTGGAAAAATTATTTCCGGCGAAGTGTTAGGCGAAATGTCTTTTGTAGACGGGAGGCTTCCTTCTGCTAGCGTCACGGCAATTGAAGAGTGCCTCATCCTGTCAATTCCCCGACGGCTGCTAACTGAAAAACTCGAGCAAGACGTGCTTTTTTCCCTGCGGTTTTATCGGGCGATTACCAAATTTCTGTCGTCGAGACTGCGGGGTACAGTCAAACGCTTTGGCGATGATAGTGATGGTTTAATATATGAAGAGCCCGACGACGAGGACGCCATCCCGCAAAATGTCGAAAATCCAGATTTGGCTGAATCGAGATTTCAATGGCTGTTGGAGCGTTTGAAGGGGAGTTGAAGTTCGGCAACGAGCAGTGTACATGATTTAATGGATTTAACACCAATTTCTAGTTACCCTTTCCCAATCCCAATTTCCCATTAGAAAACATATTTTTCAGCGACGCGCCAATAGCGAGAAAAACGCTTCAAATCAATATAACCATCGTAGCGGACAAAGGCTTCCGGCGGCAAAACTTCTACTGGGTGCGATCGATTAATTTCCCGGCAAATATCCTGAAACCGAGGACTGGGACTTTCCGCAGTCACCACTTGATTCGCGCCGGATTCTTTAGCAAAAGCTATAACTTCCCCAGCCACATCGCCCCGCCGAATAACTACCGGCAACTCCAGCAAACATTCGTAAATAAACACCATTCGTTTGAGACTTAACTGCCATTCATCAATCAGCGCATCATCCCAAACCCAGATTGCCGGTGCCTCTGGATGCGCTTTAAAAGCCGGGCCTTCAGGACTCAAGCAGTCACCGTGCAGCCAAATAATCGGATTGTTCATAAATTGGTAATTGGTAATTGGTAATTGAGAATTGAGAATGGGTGTTAAATCCGTTAAATCCGAATAAAGCGAATCGGTTGCCGAACTTCCTTAATTTTTCCGGCGCTTTTGAAAGTCTTGCCAACTTTTAGAACCGCCGCTACGATCGACCTTTTCTCCATGAGGAAACAACTGCCCTTCCAAATATTCGTAAGTTCCCTCAAAATCGCATTGCCCATAAAAAGGACAATCGCGACAATAAACCGCCTTAGTGTAACGCTCCAAATTTTCCCGATTAAAAAAATAAGGTTTGTGACTAAAAGTGCTTGCTACCCACTGCCAAGAAAGATTATTGCTCGCCGGATCTCCATCTAGCAAATGTTGCAAAAACCAGCGAGCTCCGGCTTGCCAGCGCACGCGACGCCAGTGTACGAGATAAGCGGCAGTCCACATCCGCTGGTGATTGTGCAAATAACCAGTTTCTCGCAACTGGCGACTGAAACTGTCGATGCAAACCAAACCAGTCGTGCCTTGGACGACATCCTGTGGCAGAGTTTCGCTGTAATCTTTAGCAGTGTAACCAGTTTTGTAGGGTTCCCGGTCTTGCCAAATCCCGTTGCCCAATTCGACGTACAGTCGCTGCCAATAATCCCGCCAACCCAACTCGTTGACAAGTTTCACTGCCTCTTCTGGATGCCGCACCTTCTCCAGCACGGCATCCCGGACTTCGGCAAGACTCAAAACGCCGTAGCGCAAATAGGGCGACAAGCGCGTTACCGCACCGTTGAGGAAATTGCGGGTTGAGGCGTACTTGCCGGGGTCAATTTGTTGCAGGGCTGTCTCGGCTGCTTTGCGCCCGCCTAGGATCGGGGGTACGCTGCTGTCCCGGGCGGCGGCTTCGGGGAACTGTTGACGCACGTAGGCTATTAATTCGTCGCGGCTGGCAAATTCCCGCTCCATGTCCTGACTCATTCTTTTCTCAAGCACCTGCTATTGTTTCTTAATGTTAAAGCTATTTGTTCGGGCCTGCGGGGTCGATCACCCTAAATTGCCCGCTTGATCCTGGTAACGTACAGTTTGCCCCAGCAGCAATTGATCGTCGGTTCGCAGCTAAAATTAGCATCAAAGTCAGTACACTCAGGGATAGATATCATACCAAAATCTCATGGAAACTTTTCCGGCGGACGCTAAAGCGATCGCCAGCTTAGCTAACGGACAGCAGCAAGGTACAAAACAACTGGAAAACAGCGAAGTTCAAGAGTTCGATCGAGCCATGATGCGCCGCTGCATAGAATTGGCTCGCCGTGCTCTGGGCAAAACCGCACCCAACCCCCTTGTCGGTTCTGTAATTGTCCGAGACGGCAAGATTGTCGGCGAAGGGTTTCATCCCGGTGTCGGTCAACCTCACGCCGAAGTTTTTGCGCTCCGGGAAGCGGGGGAACTCGCCGCAGGAGCGACCGTCTACGTGAACCTGGAACCATGCAACCACTACGGCCGGACTCCCCCCTGTTCTGAAGCTTTAGTTAAGGCCAAGGTGGCAAAAGTAGTGGCTGGCATGGTCGATCCGAATCCTTTGGTAGCTGGAACTGGGCTAGCTCGGTTGCGAGAGGCTGGCATTGAAGTGGTGGCGGGAGTGGAAGGGGAAGCTTGCCAGAAACTCAACGAGGCTTTTGTGCACCGGATTTTGTACCGCCGGCCTTTTGGCATTTTGAAATATGCAATGACTTTGGACGGTAAAATTGCTACCAGTAGCGGCCACAGCGCTTGGGTGACAGGCGAGGAGGCTCGGAGCGAGGTACACCGGGTGCGCGTCGGCTGCGATGCTGTGATTGTTGGGGGAAATACGGTGCGTCTAGACAATCCCCTACTGACGAGTCACAAGCCTGATAGGAATAATCCCTTGCGGGTGGTGATGAGCCGCACTTTGGATTTGCCGAAGTCGGCTTGGTTGTGGGAAACCTCTGTGGCGGCTACTTTGGTGCTGACTGAGCCTGGGGTTAACCCGGAATTTCAGGAATTTTTGATTGCCAAAGGGGTGGAAGTTGTGGAACTCTCGCCTCTGACACCGGCAAATGTTATGGCTTATTTGTACGATCGATCTTTTCTTTCTGTACTCTGGGAGTGCGGTGGCACTTTAGCCGCTCAGGCAATTGCTGAGGGTGCCGTTCAAAAAATTATGGCTTTTATTGCTCCTAAAATTGTCGGTGGTCAAGGTGCTCCAACTCCTGTAGGAGATTTGGGCTTTTCCGCAATGACTGATGCTTTGACTTTAGAGCGGGTTTCTTGGCGCACAGTGGGTGCAGATTGTGTGGTGGAAGGCTATTTAAAAATTAAAGATTGAAAGTTAAAAGCGAGTCTTTTGAGTTTTTGATTTTTAACTTTTAACTCCTTTTATGGTTGAAATTCTGATTTGGAGTTTGATGATTGGCAGTCTCGGCTTAGAGGCTGCGCTTGTGGGTCTTTTGGTGAGCCACGAGCAATTAGATGCGGGGCAAAAATGCGATGAGGAGGAGGAAGTTTTGACTCGGTACGAATCTCAAGAGGATAATTTTAATGCACCTGAAAATGCGCGCTCCAAGGGCAATCTTAAATCTGATCCCACTTCTGTTGATTTGACGGTTTGGGAGTACAAGATTGTGCGGGCTAGCAACGATTTGTTCCGCAATCCGGCGATTTTTCACAAGCTGTGCGGGGAAGAGGCGGAAGCTGGCTGGATTTTGCTCGAAAAACTCGACGACAGGCGGGTGCGGTTCAAACGTCCGATCGCGCTGCGGGACGCCCCGAGGCAGAATTTACCAACGTTTGACCCTTACCGCACTCATTACGGCCCGATCTCGAATGCGATGACTTGGGCTGCGGGGATCGTGTTTCTGAGTGCGATCGTGCTTCCTGCTGTTTTGGGCTATGCTTTGGTGTCTACTACTCTCACCAGAAGTCGCTCTAATTGGCCTCCGACACCTGTTCAATCTTTGCCTTCTCCCAGCGGGCCAGCAACTAATAAGTGAAACCTGGGCAAATTGGCGCTCGCCCTTTTTGCAACCTGTTTTATAGCAAGTCTAAATCATTTGTAAACCCGATGTTTTTTTACGAACCGCGAAGGCGCAAAGACCGCGAAGGAAGAGAGGAGAAGTGAGGAGAAGTCTGGGTTAGTTTGGGTAATTTAGGCTTGCTATATACGTTATTTTGATTTAAAATTGGGGCGGTATTACTGAGGGAGCTGCTAGCAATCTCAAGTCATAATTTGTATCGCCTTGAAATTGAGAAACGCGGACAAAATAAGTCCCCGCAGGTAAAGCCCCATTGCTGACAATTGTTTCTGAAGCCGTGCCTAAATTGTTAGACGAAGCAATAAGATCATCTAATCCAACTGCGCCGTTGCCGTTGAGATCTTGAATTAATTCAACATCAACATCTGCACTCAAACCGTCTACAGTTACACTGAAAAGGCTAGGAGTATTGAGGATGAAACTGTAAATGTCGGCTGGTTCAGCAGCTCCCACAAAATCGCTCGCAGTTTGAATTTCTGTCAGAATGCCCAGGCTTTTTGCTGCGTTCAAATTGTCGGCGGGATCGGGGAGAGTGCTCAACAGTCCTTCTTGTTGACCGAATTGAATGTAATGGTCGATCGCACTTTTAACTGCGCCACTATTGACTGCTGCTGCTACCAGCGGATATTTTTCTAGATAAAAGCTGGGATCGAAGAAAACGCTGGCTTTGCGGTTTTCTAATTGACCGGCTTTGAAGTAGTGTTCAAAAGGGGTAAATTGATTTGTTTGGACTGCTGTCTGCACGTCGGGGTTGCTTGCTAAATAGAAACCAACATCGAAGAAAGGGTTGGGGTTGCGTCGTTCAAATTGACCGAATCTAATAAAGTGATCGGCTGCTGAAAAGCCATTGAGTTTGGCTGATACCGCTACATCTGTATTGGTGTCTAAATAATAGCTGGCGTCGAACAGGGCATTCGGGTCGCGATTTTCAAATTTGCCAATTTTTCGGTAGTGATCGAAGGGACTCGATACCGTGCCTCTGGCAACTGCTACGGCCACATCTGGGTTGTTTTCGAGATAAAATTTGCTGTCGAACAGTGTTCTGAGGGTTAGCATTATTAAAAAAATCTCTCTGGACTTTAGTCTGGAAATTGCACGATCGAGAATCCAGTTTACATCAAAGTTTTGTTTTGTGAGGATGTCTTAATTATGGCTAAATCTGGACTGATGGCAATGCTGCGCCGCGCTGCGAGTATTGCTCAGAAATCAAGGGAAACGGGCATTCCGGCTGATGAACTGCTGGGGATGCTGAGCGCTGGCATTCCCAATTCTCCCATATCTCGGCGCCGCTTGCTGCACGGAGGTTTAGCTGCTGCGGGGGCTGTCGCTGCTGCGACTTTTACCAGGGAGGGAGGGGGAGCTTTTGCTCAACAGGGCGGACGATCGCCGATTTTGGTTGTGGGTGCGGGGATTGCGGGTTTGACGGCGGCCTATCGCTTGCGCCAAGCGGGTGTGCGCGCCGATATAATCGAGGCAACTAACCGCGTGGGGGGGCGGATTCGCACTATTCCCAAGGTGGCTGGAACGCTGATTCCGGCGGATCTGGGGGGAGAATTTATTGACACCGGCCACACTAATTTAATCTCGCTGGCGACGGAATTGGGTTTGCGGGCGATCGACTTAGCCCAAGTGCAGAGTGGACTGGTGAAGGATACTTTTTTCTTTCAAGGGCGCCGCTTTTCTCTTGAGCAAATAATCGCTGATTTTGCGCCGCTAGCAAGTAAAATTACTGCTGATTTGGAGGCGGTTGGCGATGAAATTAGCTATCAAGATTTTACAGAAGCAGCGGAAAGATTGGACAATCTTTCGATCGCTGAATATGTAGACCAAGCTGAGACTAGCACGATTGTCCGGCAGCTACTCCGCATTGCTTACACGACGGAATACGGTCGAGATCCTGAAGAACAGTCGGCGTTAAATCTGCTGTTTTTAATCGGTTCTGAACCGGGCAGTTTTGAATTGTACGGCAACAGCGATGAGCGTTATCAAATTGACGGCGGTAATAGTCAAATTATCAACCGTTTGGCGGGTCAATTGTCTGGTTCGATCGAGGCGGGGACGGTTTTGGAAGCGATTACTCTTTTGCCGGATGGCCGCTATCGGGTAAATTTGCGATCGGGACAAAGCGCCTTCGAGCGCACTTACGAGCGAGTTTTGTTAACTTTACCGTTTAGCACTCTGCGAGACGTTAGAATTAACGTACCTTTGCCCCAACCAAAGCGCAGGGCGATCGAGCAGTTGGGTTACGGTACTAATTCTAAGTTAATTACCGGCTACCGCAGCCGAATTTGGCGGGAACCTTATCGATCGACTGCTTCTGTTTATAGCGATTTAGGATTCCAGAATACCTGGGAAGCTACGCCTTTTGCTCCTACTCCTAACGGTTTAGTTACTAATTTTACAGGAGGAAAGCAGGGTTTGTCGATCGGTGCGGGAACTCCCGAAGACCAAGCACAAAGATTTTTGAACCAATTTGAAAGAGTTTTTCCCGGAGTGAGAAATTTGCGATCGGGCAAAGCTGTGCGAGCTTATTGGCCGGGAGAACGCTTTTCTAAAGGTTCTTATTCCTGCTATTTAGTCGGACAGTGGACGCAAATGTACGGGGTTGAAGGCGAACGAGTTGGCAATTTATATTTTGCCGGGGAACACACTTCGCTGGAAAATCAAGGTTACATGGAAGGCGGTTGCGAAACTGGACAAAGGGCGGCTGTTGAAATTTTGCAAGACTTGGGTTTGATACCTTCTGCTGATGCTTTGAATGCTCGAACTGCGAGTAATTTGAACAATCGCCGTCCCAGCCGGAAAGTTCCCGGAGCGCAGAATCTTAGGAATAGGAAGCCGAGTATTAGATAATCTCGCCAGGTGCGTATTTAATGCTTGTTTGCCGTTGCTCCTAGCCCGTGCATCTAATTCTTGTGGGGTGGGCTTCTAGCCCGCCCAAAAATACAATTTAGATGCCCAACAGCTTAAAGCCATTTTACTGATTTTAAATCGCAACTTACCCCCTGCGGGGGTAGTTCTGGGGGCTGTATTCTTTGTCCCGTCTCGGCTTTAGCGACTTGACTGCCGACAAACCGTAGTCATGTATTTAAGATTTTCTCAATATTTAGGGCGAGAGTATTGTTCTATAAATGATGAATTTAAGCAAAAACCCAGCCACATAAGGGTTGTAAGAGATTGTAGTCATGTAAAAGACTTGGAGGCTCCGGGCAAGTCTCACCTCGCAATGGTTTCAGACGGAACTTACCCCGCACACGGGGTAAGTTCCGTTAACTCAGCAAAATTACTGATGTTTAAGATGTGTCATCTACCTTAAGATAGAAATCCTGAAGTTATCCGAGCATCATTAGGGAAGTACCACGGGAGCATCACCCATAGCAGGTGTCGCTGATGGACAAGAACGATGAGAATTGCCCCATCCGCTACAGGTAGTTTCCACCAAAGCACAATTTTTCCTACCCATCAGAAAAGATGAATCAATTGAAGCAGTCGGTAAAGCTGTTTTGGTCGATCGCAAACCCCTACTTCTTTTCCAGAGAAAAATGGGGAGCTAGGGGGTTGTTCGCCCTCATAATGTTATTAATGCTAGGTTTCAATGCTGTGGGCATAGTCCAGAGCTATATTATGCGGGACTTGATGAATGCAGTCACGGGAAAGAATGTTTCAGACTTCTATAAGATGTGGCTGATGCTATTGGGTCTGTTTGCCATATTCACGCCCATTATGGTTTTCTTCTTATATTCGCAAAATGTACTGCAACTCTACTGGCGAAAGTGGCTAACGAATCACTTACTGAAGAAATATTTTAGCAATCAAGGTTTCTACAAAATTAAGTTCAATGATAAGGTTGATAATCCCGATCAGCGTTTAGCTGAAGACGTTAATTTGTTTGTTAAGCAAAATATTGATATTTGGGGATTATTATTCAACCAAGTTGTCACAATAATTTCTTTTCTCGGCGTTCTCTTTACAATTGACAAGGCACTGACTTTAGTTGTATTTATACTGGCTGCTTTTAGAACTGTTTTCACTATCTTGATAGGTAAGATATTAAGTAGATTAAAGTTCAATCAGTTACAACGAGAAGCAAATTTTCGCTATAGTTTGGTTCATCTTCGAGACCACAGTGAATCCATTGCATTTTACCGAGGTGAAGAGCGTGAATTTAGTGCAGTATCACAGCGATTTAATGAGGTCTTGAATAATTTTAATAACCTGATTGTCTTGCAGCGTAACCTTGGTTTGTTTACCCAAGGAACCGGGATGATATTTACAAATTTACCTATAGTTTTTTAGCTCCTCGATACTTTGCGGGTCAGATAGATTTTGGGCAGGTAACGCAAGCTTCTGGAGCGTTTGTGTCTATTTTAAGTGCCCTGGGCTTTATTGCCGAGCATTTTGATATGCTAACTAACTTTACCACTCAGATTAATCGTTTAGGAACATTTGATCGGGTTCTGTCCGAGCAAATGGCAGCACCTCGAGCCGGCATGGCAACGATTGATGTTGTGGAAGAGCACTATCTAGCCCTCCAACGGGTTACCTTAGAGACGCCTAACTATGAGCGAATCTTAGTTAGAGATTTATCTTTCAAGGTGGGGCCGGGTGAAAGCGTCTTGATTGTTGGACCTTCTGGCGCTGGCAAGAGTTCGTTAATGCGAGCGATCGCAGGATTGTGGAATGGGGGTACGGGTTGCATTGTCCGTCCTAAACCGGAGGAAACGCTGTTTTTGCCCCAACGGCCTTATATGTTGCTAGGGGACTTACGCAGCCAATTGCTATATCCCAACACCAGGGGTCAAGTTACTGATGAACAACTGCACGAAGTACTCGAACAAGTCAATCTTTCCCATTTGCCAGAACGGGTAGGTGGATTTGATGTGGAATTGGAATGGGCTGATGTTTTGTCACTAGGAGAACAACAACGGTTAGCATTTGCACGCCTACTGCTGACTAAACCTCGCTACGCTATTTTGGATGAATCAACGAGTGCATTGGATGTGGCTAACGAGAGACGGCTCTATCAGTTGCTCAAAGAAACAGGAACTGCCTTTATCAGTGTCGGTCACCGTCCGACTTTGGTACAGTATCACGAGCAGGTCTTAAGGCTAGTTGGTAATACCAATTGGCATCTGATATCGGCTAAAGATTACAGCCCCGATCTCGCCGAGTTTGCTTGAAAAATGCAATTGCCGAACTGCAAGTAATGGTCTTTACCGTATCCGCCTCAAAATTCCAGGCGTGCGATCGGGTAGAACAGAGTAACTTTTGACCGTACCCGTCCATCACTTCCCTTTTAGGAGTTTTTCAATAGCGTGTTGCCATAGCATTGACATCACTTGAAAGCAGTTGATGAAGACTCCAACGCACAGTATACTGATAGCGATCGCCCTGTTTGAAAAGATGTAGTGGAGAAAGCAGTTATAGTTCTGCTGCCCTAGTCCTACACCAGCAGATGCAACCCGCTACTATCAGCAGGGTGCGCGTGAAGATAGCGACCCGTCGTCTCAATTTAGCTGTGTCCCAATGTTGCTTGCACCAAGTTGATGGGCACACCCCTCTTCAATGCCTGACTGGCGGGAGAATGCCTTAGCCAGTGCGGCGAAACTTTCCCCTCAACCTCGGCCCGCTTGCCGGCAGTCGCTACAATTGTGAGAACGTGGGATGAGGTCAAGTGCTCTCCTTTCCTGCTCAAGAACACCACAATCTGTTCTAACGTTTTTGTCCTGGGTTATCTTGAGTAACGACCATGACTTTACTTTACTTTCTAAAGTTTGATGTCTTATTATAGCACTATGCAGCGTGAGTGCGACGCCCCCTAAATATAGATATGCTAGCCTAAATTTTAGCTGTATTGTATTGTAGCAATTAATTTCCTAACTTGCCTAAAAAAGCATGATTTATTTACATTTAACAGTAGCTTTCTCTAGTTTACTAATGTCCCCGATATCAGCTAGCCCTTTGATTGCAGACGCTACAAATACAATTGCTCAAAACTCCGAAATTGACGAGCCGTTTTGCTACATGAAAACCCCCGACGGCAAAACAGTAGACTTAGGCAAGTTATGCGAGAAACAGCCATCTTTAGGAAATTCCCAAACTTGCATTCCCGGTTCCAACATTGCTGCGAAAGTGTCTATTGCGGTGACTAATTACGACGGCAACTTTTTCAGCGGTCAAGTCCTTAATCAAGGCTGCAAAATCATCAAGAATGTCAAAGTCAATTATGAAGTTTTGGACGAGTCAGGCAATTTAATTGACAACGGATTTATCTACGCTGAACCAGTTACTCTTGCACCCGGACAGTCAGCCGCCTTTCGGGGCGAAGTTGTCGCGGGGGCTAAAGTACAGGCTACTCATGCCGACGGTCAAGAATGATTTTAGATTTTAGATTTTAGATTGAAGAATTGGACAGTTAACCCACGGATGAATCCGGGGGCTTTGTATCCCGGATGCTTTCGGTGAAGAATGATTGTTGAGATTTGCACGATCGCTGTTATCATGTTTTGGCTCAGATATCTCTATGACTTACGCAGAGATCCCCCTAAATCCCCCTTCAAAAGGGGGACTGTGAATAATAATCTTGTGCCACCCTTGGTAAGGGGGGTTAGGGGGGAGCGAAGTTTGAATATTCTTGCAGAGATCCCCAAAAACAGAATTTGCGAGGGCAAAATATCTTGAAAACTCGATCGACATACTGGCAAATCTTACCCTACCTCCGTCCCCAAAAACAAACCATCGGTAAAGCATTAGCTTGTACCGTAGTATTTACCATATTTTGGCCGATTATAGCGTGGCTGGTTGGCGAAACAGCCAAATTTATAGGTAAAGGAGATTTACAAGGGTTCGCTCAAATTGCCGCACTCAGCGCCATTATATTTCTACTTCGCGGTACAGCCCAGTACGGTCAAGATACACTGATGGCAAAAGCAGCTTTGACTATTGCTTTAGAAATCCGCAAAAAAGTCTACTCCCACCTGCAAAAACTAAATCTCGGCTACTTTGAAACTGCCAAAACCGGAGATTTATCCTACCGCCTCACCGAAGATATTGACCGCATTGGCGAAGTCGTAAATAAATTTTTTCATCAGTTTATCCCTTGTGTTTTGCAGCTAATTGCGGTTCTGGGATATATGATTTATCTCAACTGGCAATTAACTTTAGGTGCATTAATTATTGCACCGCTGATGGCTATCTTAATTGGCTGGTTTGGCGAAAGACTGCTGAGTTACTCGCGCCAAAGTCAAAATCGCATTTCTGATTTATCCGCTTTGCTGACAGAAGTATTCAGCGGCATTCGCTTAATCAAAGCATTTGTGGCTGAAGACTACGAAATTGCCCGCTTTGCAGAAGAAGCAGAACAAAACCGGCGCGCTAAGTATTTGTCAGAAAGAATAAAAGCACTTCAGTTCGTTGTAGTTGGCTTTCTGGAAGCGATGAGCGTGATTTTGCTCTTTTTCCTGGGAGGTTGGCAAATTTCTCAAGGAAATCTCACAGGTACTCAATTTATTAGTTATATCGCAGGGGTGGCACTTTTAATTGACCCCATTGCTATTACAACTGCTAATTACGGAGATTTTAAGCAGGGAGAAGCTTCTAGCGATCGCATTTTTGAACTATTAGCAATTGAACCCGCTGTAGTCGAAAAATCGGGTGCCATTGAACTGCCCCACGTTACCGGAAAAGTCGAATACCGCAATATTAATTTTGCCTATAACTCAGAGACACCCATTCTGCAAAACATGAGTTTGTTGGTGCTTCCCGGAGAAATGATTGCTCTCGTGGGTGCATCCGGTGCGGGTAAAACTACTTTAGTAAACTTGTTACCGAGATTTTACGATCCGCAAGCGGGACAAATTTTAATTGATGGGATTGATATTCAAGATGTGACATTAAATACGCTGCGTCGGCAAATCGGCATTGTGCCACAAGAAACTATTTTATTTTCGGGTACAATTGCTCAAAATATTGCTTTTGGGCGATCTTATTATGAACTGAAAGATGTGCAAAAAGCTGCGGAGATTGCTAACGCTCATCAATTCATTAGTGAGTTTCCCGACGGTTATCAAACTTGGGTAGGAGAAAGGGGTGTAAATTTATCTGGGGGACAGAAACAAAGAATTGCGATCGCCCGTGCAGTTTTGCTCGATCCCAGAATATTGATTTTGGATGAAGCGACATCGGCGCTGGATTCGGAGTCCGAAGGTTTAGTGCAGGAAGCGCTGGAAAGATTGATGCGCGATCGCACTGTGTTTATTATCGCGCACCGCTTGGCTACTGTGCGGAGAGCCGATCGCATTTTAGTTTTGGAAAAAGGCAGAATTGTCGAATCTGGGACGCACGAGGAGTTGCTGGAAAAGGGATCTCGCTACGCAGGCTACTACGCTCAACAGTTTAGTCAGTAGGCTACATTAGAAACCGGGTTTTTAGCCGTTTCTGCTGGCCTCAACGAAGTATTCTCGTAAAAAACCCGGTTTCTGGCTACCCGTGGGTTCTGGACTGAACCCCTACAGCTTTGAGCATGGCTTTTTTACATTCCATTAAACCCATAACACCCGTGATATTCATGCGATCGCCTATGATTATGATGCCAAAACATGACTCAGGATGACAACAGATAGATTTGGAACATTACGAAAGCCATTGTCATTGGTGAGAAACAGCGTACAGCCTTCAGTGATGGCTGTCGCAGCATAATAGCATAAGGGGTTTTGAGATTGGTATTAGCCCTTAAATTAGCTGCTGTTATCAGTACAGATTGAGTTATGGGAACTAGCTGTATCTCTGAGGATAATAATAGTTGTTCGTAGTCACGGAATAAGATAGTGTTAGCATTTTTTAGAGGGAAAACTAAGGTTTCCAGCAACGTCAATTCACTGGTCATCAGTTCAATTTCACCTGCTTGAAACTTCAGCCACAAGGGTAGAAGAAGCGAATAGTAATTCTGGTTGGCTTCAACGGTGTAAATAATGACTTGTGTATCCAAGTAAATTGTAGCAGAGGATGGTAGGTTTAGTTGTCCCATGAGTTTTTTTCTTCTTGAAGTTCCCGATCGATTTCTTCAACTGTTCTGGAGACATTACGGCTACGGATTTCTGTAAGCAATTCCAACACCTTACGCCGCCCGCCTTGAGGCTTTTTTGGTATAATCACAAACACTTCTACTTCTTCACCCACAGATCCAGGCGGCACTTGAATTTCAAGTTTATTTCCTGCCATAACTGTGGTGGTAATCCGTATTGCTGACTGCATACTTCCTCCTTTGCGATGATTAATTTTCCACAGCCCCTAAAGCTTTGAGCGTGGATTTTTCAACTTCCGTTAAACCCGTCACACCCTTGATATTCATGTGTTCATAAGGTCTGTCACTTTTGAGTATTTTGAGGCACTCACCAGTCTCAATATCCCAAATCATAATTGTGCCATCCCGACTGCAAATAGCAATCAGTTTACCATCATAATTGAAGGCGAATGAGTTAATTCTACTGGTGTTATATTGGAAAATTTTTCGACACTCACCTGTACGAATATCCCATAATCTTACCGTGTGATCGACACTTCCACTAGCAACTAATTCACCCGAATAACTAAAAGCAACTGAACGTATCCAATCAGTATGCCCGTGAAAAATCTTGAGGCATTCACCGCTGTTGATATCCCATAGTCTTACTGTTTGATCCACACTTCCACTGGCAAGTATTTCACCGTTCTGGCTAAAGGCAATCGCGCGTGCCCAACCGGTATGCCCCTGCAAGATTTGGAGGCATTCACCAGTATGGATATCCCACAGCCTCACCCTTCCGTCATAACCTGTACTGGCAAATATCTCGCCCAAAGGACTGAAGGCAACCGAGTATAATGAACAGTTATGCCCTTGCCAGGTTTTGAGGCATTCACCACTGCGGATATCCCACAGCCTCACCGTTTGGTCATAACTACCACTGGCAAGTATTTCACCCGAAGGACTAAAGGCGATCGACCGTACTTCTTTTCCATCCTCTGGCAAAATATGGAGGCATTCACCAGTTTTGACATCCCACAGCCTCAGCGTTTGGTCATAACTTCCGCTAGCAAGTATTTCACCGTTTGGATGGAAGGCAACTAAATGTACCCGATCGAGATGACCCTGCAAGATTTGGAGGCATTCACCAGTGTTGGCATCCCACAGCCTAACAGTTTGTTCGTCATCGCCGCTGGCAAGAATTTCACCGTTTGGACTAAAGGCTACTGACCTTACTTGAGTGCTATGGCCTTGCAGCGTATTCAAGCATTCACCGCTGTTAATAGCCCACAGCCTCAGTGTTTGGTCATAACTACCGCTAACAAGTATTTCACCCGCAGGATGGAAAGCCACTGACCCTACTTGATTACAATGCCCTTGCAAAGTATTCAAGCATTCACCGCTGTTAATAGCCCAGAGTTTCGCTGTTTGATCGTAACTTCCACTTGCGAGTATTTCGCCATTTGGACTGAAGGCTACTGACCGGACTTGATCCAAATGTCCCTCCAAAGTTTTGAGACATTCACCGCTACCGATATTCCACAGCCTCACTGTTTTGTCGCCGCTGCCACTAGCAAGTATTTCACCAGCAGAATGGAAAGCAACTGAAAACACACTTTTAGTATGACCTTGCAAAGTTTTGACACATTCACCAGTACCGATATTCCATAGCCTCACTGTTTTGTCGCCGCTGCCACTGGCAAGTATGTCGCCAGCAGGATGGAAAGCAACTGAAAATACAACTTTAGTATGGTGTTGCAAAGTTTTGAGGCATTCACCCCTGCGGGTATCCCATAACCTTACTGTGCGATCGAAACTCCCACTAGCAAGTAGATTTCCATCAGAATTGAAGGTGACAAACATTACTGATTCGGTATGTCCCCGCAAAACTTTTAAACATTCACCAGTCTTGACATCCCATAACTTAATTGTTTTGTCATAACTCCCGCTAGCAAGTATCTCGCCGTCTGGACTGAAGGCGACAGACTCCAGCACGTTGGTATGTCCTTTACAGGTCAATATTTCTCTGCCACTGCTAGCTTCCCACAGGCGAACTACGCCATCACTATCACCTGTAGCTAACAGTTTGCCATCTGGACTAAATACTACTGAGCGAACACTGCCGAAGATTTTAGTAAAAGCTGAATTAGCCAAATTCGCTTCAGCCAAATTGACGTGGCGCAGCGTCGCATTTGTAAAATCTGCACCTAAAATAACTGCACTAGAGAGGTCTTTACCTTCTAAAGCAGTCTTGTCCTTTTTTAACAACAGAGTTGCCGCATTCCCTCCCACGTAGCCTACTTCGGTTTCAGTTTTACCTCGCGTTGCTGCCAGAATTTCTAGAAGAGGCAAAACCCCGGTTTCAGAAACCATCGGCAACAACAAGTCCATGACTGCTTTCGTCAGTGGTGCTTGTCCGAAACTCTGAAGAAGTTGATCTAAATCTTCAGCAACAAATCCCTTCAAAGGCGCGATAAGTTCGTTCTTATTTCTCTTATGGGCCTGAAGCCGACAATAATTAGACCAAGTGTATGATTGAGGCGCTGCATCATTGACACAAGACTGTTCAGGCGCAACTAATTCGGTAAAGTCGGCAGCCAAAACTCCCAATTCCGCTGCAAATTTATAAGCGACAAAAAACTCTAATAACGAACGATGCGCCGGAGTATAATCCCCATCTGCATTGCGGATTAGCATCGTTTGACCCATCATGTCGTAGTGCCAGTGGTCTAAGTCTTTTTCCTCCTGCACGACGGAACCAAACAAGCTGCGAATACGATCGGGAAAACCGCGATAATTGAGACTCATTTGGTCGGTAGACAGCATTTCCCAAGACAGTTCGCACAAAAAGTAAAGCTTATCTGCTAAAGAAGTAAAAGTGCGTTCTGCTTTGATATCTCTCTCTATCTTCCGCCGGACCGCATACAGATAAATCCGCGACATATCGACGGGTTTTCCAGCTTCAATATCCGGCAATGCTTCCAAAATTAACTCTGTCATCACCGGGCGACGCGCTAAATCCAATAGCTGCGGGTTTCCCATCACTTTTTCTACAGTCGCCGCTTCTGTTTGAAATGACAGGGCTTGCCCAATTTGCTCGTCGTTAAATTTCTCTAATTCTAATACTTCAAATTGGGGAGTTTCACCTGTTAAAATGGTTGTTGATGCTTGCAGTTCTGCATTTAACAATGCCCGTCCTTCCTTGGCTTCAGGAAAGTATTCAGTACGGCAAGTGAGGATGACTTTTGCGCCGGGAACGACGGTTTTTGCTAATTCCCAAAAGTTGTTAATCATTTCCTGCCGATCGCACTTAGCGGCCATTTCATCAAAACCATCGAAAATTAGCAGAAATTTGCCCATGCGATTCAGTTGTTCAAAGGCCGAATAACCCGCCAAAGGTATCTCGTGCTTGCGAAAGAAAAACTCGGAAAATAGCGACTCGACGCTAACTGCTTTCGCGTAATCTCGCAAAGGAATTACTAACGGCAAACGCGGACGTTCTAAGCCGCGCTTTTGAGCATCTCGGTAGCGTTGCAGCGCCATCCAAGCATAGTGCATCGCAAACCAAGTTTTCCCGGTTCCAAATTCTCCTAAAACTGAAATATGTTCTTTTACTGGGTCATTCAACCACAGGTCAATATAACCTTCGATCCAGCCATCTCGCCCGTCATAATGACTCACGCCTATCTTGCGGTGAGTATCGGGGTCAATTTCTTCTTTCGTACAGGCTAGCGGCACATATTTGGTATCAATTTCTCGGCGAGTAATTTCTGTTTCTAGCCAATCCAGATAAGCGGTGAAATCGGCATCTTGGTCGAGTAATTCATCAAAAGTATAGCAAGCTAAATTAAGATTTTCGGCTTTCTCTACCTCATCTCGCGCGGCGCGACTGATGCGGCGGGCTGTGACTAACCACCCTTCATCGGTGCGCTGTCTTTCCACCGACTCGCGCAAAGCTGAGATGTCTCTGAGTCCCGCTTCTCCGGCAATTCCGCGCACTAAAATGCGATCGTACCGATTGCGTCTGACGGGAACATTGATAATCCATTCAAAATAGTTATCTTCCCAAATTTCATATTTCTCAAACCGATAACTTAATGTTTCAAACCAACCTCGAACTTGTTGCGATAAAATAAAAACTTTAGACTTTTGAATATTAGTTGATGCTGCAGCGGGAAGTGCGGGATAATCTTCAGCTTCCAGTCGTGCAAATTCGGTGCGAATTCCTTCGATAGTGGGGAGGCGTTCGATGCGATCCATTACCATAGATAGGCGTTTTTGCAAAGAGGCGAGCGCATTTCCCACCATCACATCTCCCAGCGTCCGCGTCCGCTTTGCTACTTCCATAAACACGGCGGCAAATGCCATGAATTCCCGTCGGGGGTCAATGCCTAAATCTCGAATTTCTTTGCCTAAAGCACTCTCATTCAGATATTCATCGCCTGCTTGAATTAAAATGGCTGGGCTATCGGACTCGAAAGCTTTGCGAAATGCTGATTCAATCTCTTTTTGGCGAAACAGTTCTAAAATCTGCTTCGGTTTACCAGCGCCGTATTCTACTAAAGTATAAACATAAACTCCGCTAAAATCTGCGGGCGGAGCATCCGGATCGAGGTTAAATCTTTTTAATAATTTGATAACAGCTTCGTTGCGCTGAAGCTTGTCTTTGATAGTGCCGAAGGGAATTGCCGTCAGGAGGCTGATAACTAAGTCGAGACTAATTGGCATGATTTAGGCTTTCCTGTTTTTCCGTGGAAGTAATGCTCAAATCTAGAATCGGTAGGCTATGTCCCTGAAATGCGCTGCGGGCGATCGCAAACTGCTCTAATTTTATGTTAACCCATCAGCCAACTGTCGCGCACTGACAGTCCGAGATTCGCACAATCCGAGATTTGCCATCTTCCTACAGTAATCTAACAGTGCGAGATTTGCCATCTTCCTACAGTCCGTCAGGGGTTGAAACCCCGATCGTGCTGTCGGATTATGCGAATATTTTAACCCCGGCCGTACTGTCGGATTATGCGAATATTTTAACCCCGGCCGCAGCATGGGAATATAGTAAAAAATATTAGCATTTTTTAATTTAGATGACCACTATAATTTTGAGAAAAAACCGACATATCTTGTAGTAAATATAGCTCTGATATTAGTTGTAATTTCCAATTTTTAAGAGTTAAAATGTAGATAACTAACAAATAAAATTTGCTATCTATGAAAATACAATCTTCTGTCTTAGTCCACCTAGGATTTGGCAAATATGTACGCTCCGACCGAGTAACAGCAGTAATACCAATTGAAGAAGAACGGGGGCCCGGTCGGCGCACTTTCGTGCACGTAGACGGCGAAGCAGACCCGATCGTTGCTTCGCGCGCCGAAGATACCATTGTTCGCGATTTGGTGCAGGAACCGCGCGAAATAACTCAAGCTCGGCAGCAACAAGAAATCCTCCAAGATTTGCTGGCCGATTTGAGCAATGTTAACGTCACCGTGCGCCGCATCAGCCGCGATGAAGGCGGACTCGATCTCGAACGTTTGGAGCGCCGCATTCGCCAAATCTTAGACGCCTAAAAATAAAAGACCGCCCGCGCGGTCTTTCTTATTGTTTGTATCGCTAAAAATTTTCATCTAAGGGTTTCAATGTAATTTCGATGTCCGCTAAACCGGTGAGTTTTTCTACCACGGGATCTTCTTCAACTCGCGGTACAAAAATAGTTAAACCTCCCGGAACGCACTCAATAGAAACCGGAGTCATGCCGATGATTTCGCCGTCTACAACCACTTTTTGAGGCGGATCGGCACTAATTGTTACTTTTTTTGCCCGCAAATAACCGATGTCGTCGCGATCCGTAGCATTGCCGCTCAAAGCTGTTTGCAATAGGTGATAAGAAGCTGCGATCGCCCCAGCTTTATTCTGAGGCGCCACCAGCGTCACGTCCAGCAAGCCGTCATCAAAAATAATTCCTGCCGGGCCTTGAGCTAAAATGGAAGTAGGTGGCGCTGCATTCGCCACGGTGACGGCCACAGCAGTAAGGCTGATAATTCTATCTTCGGTTTCGATTTCCGCTTCAAATCTTTCTAAATTGTTTAACTGTTTAATTCCTGAAAGAATGTAAGCCAGCATTCCCCAGCGATTCTTCATTTCGCGATCGGCAAGTTCGACGGTTTCCGCCTCAAAACCCACTCCAGCTAACAAAACCATCGGCATTTCACCGTTGCAAATCGCCGCATCCACCACCCGCGTCAACCCTCCCAAAATATTTTCGCAGGCGGTTTCAATTGTATTCGGAATCTCTAAAGCATTAGCAAAAGCATTAGCCGTTCCCCGCGAAATAATTCCTAAAGGAATATTTGTGCCGACAATCGCCCCAGCAACTGCGGATAATGTGCCGTCGCCCCCGCAAGCAATAATTGCCTCAACTCCTCTATCAACTGCTTCGCGGGCGATTTGATCTGCGTCTAATTCGGGGGTTGTCAGCCGAATGTCTAAGTCAATAAGAGGCTCTAAAAGTTCCTGAATTTTAGCTAAGTCTTGGTCGGGGTCGCTGTTACCGGCGACGGGATTGAAAATTAGGCAAGCTGAACGTTTCATCTTTGGTAATTGGTAAGGGGTAATTGATAATTGGTAATTGCTCATTGATAATATTATGTCCGGTCAATTGGCAACAATCAAATTGGTTTGTAGTGAGAACTCCAGTCCTCATCAAACTCGCTGGGACTTAAGTTCTCGCTACAAACCTAGAACGGTGCAGTATTTGTGGTAGAGCTTTAATTAAGACTTGACAAAAGTCCACTCTAAGACTTCGCGCGGAGCTTTGTGCAGCGCTTCCTTGATTTCCTTGTTGCTGTCGAACTTGACTTTATCCAAAAGGCACGCTTCGACGTTCACCGTAAACTTATCTTCTTCAAAAGGCCAAGGAGTTACAGTCACGAGTTCGTTGCTGTGCTGTACAATATCGTAGCGCTTGCCGTCCGGGCCGACACTAATTTCTAAAGCTCGTTCTCCGGCGGGTAACTCGCGGCTGCAAAGAATTAATGAGAGCCGATCGCACCACTGGAAAAAAGCATAAGCTGACTTAGCATCTTCCTGAGAAATATTCAACTCTTTTTGCCATGTTTTTTGATTTTCCAGTTGTTCGTCCAAAAACTCGTCGAGTTCCTTCGACTCTCCCCGCTTTCCTTCATTGAGATAGCTCATGTGCATAGAAATCAGCATTGCTACCCACCTACCACGATATAAGGAATTCTCCGTCATGGCTTTAATTTTCGGCAGAGAAGTTTCCGTCTGCAACGTAAAATCAAAGGGCGCGCCCGCTTCAGTCAAAATATTTTCTTCCCACTCTTTCTCCAAATCATCGTGATGCGAAATCGCGGCTATGGTTTCGTACAAGCGAAGCGGAGATTTCGAGCGCTTCCACTGTCCTCCAAGTTGGGCCGCGAGCAAAGCATGGGCGCGGTGGTAAATAATTTCCCAGCCGGTAGCGGTTAAGTTAGCAATCATTGAATTTTTGTCCTGAACTAAATTGATACAAGTATTTTGTGCGAGCATTCGGCTCTCGATCGCCTCTAACCTTAAAAAAGGGGGAACCGGAATCTGTCAAAGTCCACCTTTTTAAGGGCGATCGAGACTTACAGAAAAACGAAAGTTAAATCACAAAAGGTTCGATCAAGATCTCCTGCCATTTCCCCTCAAATCGTTCCACAACCATAGGTCGGATGCGGAACTTCGGGGGACACCCGTCGAGAACATCAATCCGCAAACACGAATAAGGACGGCGTTTGTGGGAACCTTGACCGCTGCGGCCGACAAATAGCAAAGATTCCGCTATCCGCCGAGCGGCTTTTTCCGATCGCCCGCCCTCACGCGCCAAGCGATAAGCTTCTGGACTCAATGGTTCCTGCAACATCGGCCCTTCCGGGCGCTGGCGGCGGAGACTGTGGCCGCTTCCCCCGCAGACAATCCAATTAATCCCGGAGTCGCCGTGTCCGGTATCCCCAGTCCGCAGGTATTCCAAACAGTGAGCGTGGCCTGTCAGCACCAAATCTACTAGCGGACGACCCCGCGCCACATCCCCAACAGCATCGGCCACCCCGTCGAGCACCTCGCGCAATCGCAACCGAACCGCCAAAGTTTGAGCTTGATTCCACTTTGTCGCCTCAGTCACGTAGGGGGGGTGGTGCAGGTAAATTACCCGCCCCCGCACCTCGGAATCGCGCCAAGAGTCAATCAGCCTTTTTTTCAGCCATTCGAGCTGTTCAACGTCGGTGGCGGCTGTTTTGTCGGGCGACAGTTGTTTGTCAATATCCATCAACATTTCGTCAACTTGCTCTAACTTGGCGGCTAAGTCGTCTAGCTGTTCGGCTTCCTCGGGAATTTGGGGGTTGAGCCGATCGCACATTTCGATCATTGCCAATTTTTCTTGTTCCAACTTCTGGCGATCGAGTTCCAAATTCTGGCGGCGAATGTCGCCCTGTTTGGTTTTCGGGATCGGTAAGGGCTCGTTGAAGGTGTTGGAGTCGAGGGCGAAGAAGTCAATGCCGCCGCTGCGGAAGGTGTAGTAGCGGTTGGGTAAGCGGGTAAAGCGTCCGGGTTGGTAGCGGATGCAGCGGCCTGTGCTGGTGCTGGCGGTGTAGTGGGCGTCTAGGTGGCGATCGAGCTCTCCCGGCATTTTATGAGCTTGCAGGTAGTCGAGAAACGCTTTGGCGTAGGTATTTCCGCGATCGGAACCGTGCCAGCCGACATCGAGATCCAACTTGGAACCCAACAGCCGGCGCAACGGCAAAGCTGTCGCCGACAGAATGCCGTAGACTATCGGCAAGTCGTAATAGTCGTGGTTTCCCGGTACGGGCAAAAACGGAAAGTTAAACACCATGCGATCGTAGGCAATCCGAGAGGGATGCTCGCCGCCGACGATAAATTCTCGGTAGGGGCGAATAAAGTTTTGCAAGTAATATTCGCTGGAACCGACGAGATAAACGACATCGCCCGTGTGGAGGACGAAACGGCAACTTTCGCGCTCGGAGACCATCTGTTCGGCAATCTGCCGCTGGGGATTGTAGCCGCGGTGATTGCCCGTGCCGCTGTCACCTATGACTAAAAACGAAAACTCTGGAGAGTCGGTGGTTTGAGATTCTAAAACCATCCGAGTTTGGTCGATTCCCCGATGGATGATCGACTGTTCTTGCCACCGCACCCGCTCGTTCATTTTGCGGATTTTGACTTTTATTTGCGGGTCGGAAACGAATTTCAATTCACCTCTTCTCCAAAATTGCTGAGTTCCTAGTTAATAGTGTAGCGATCGGGGGACTTTTTACCTCTCTCTAAAAGCTGAAAATCGACGCGCGGGCAGTCAGAAACAGGGTTTTGGACGACTATACAGCATTACAACTCACATCTTGCGCCATTCTCTTTAACCCGCCGGGGGTTTCAGCCCCCGTCTGACAGCTTTTCAGTCGGTTTTAACCGACTGAAAAGCTGAGAGGCAAAAGCTTTTAGTCCTATGCAAGAGGACTTTCGCTGTGAGACAGGGGTTTCAACCCCTGGCGGTTATTGGAAGTGGTGCAAGATGTCAGTTACCACCGATAGCAACGGCAAAAAACCTGGTTTCTTTGGTTTTGATGCGATCGCCCCGTGTCTAAACTCCAATAAGGGTTTGTACGAGCCGGTGCTGTTTGTTGTTGCCGAAGACGATGGAATCTATCAACGACGTGGGAAGATAACACTAACAATGCCAGCAAACTACAACGAACTCCAAATTATTTGATCGATCGCCCGGAAGCAGAGGATATTGGCGGGGCGATTAATGCGGCCATGAAGGCGATCGCAGGGCGAGAATGAGGAACTCGGCGGCGCTTTGCCTAGAAATTACAACAGCTTGGAAAAACCGATTTTGCGGGAGTTGTTTAAAATCTTAAATCGGATTCCCAGAGCAAATATTACTGAGGATGTGTCTGGGGGAAATTCTCAGTATTTCCTGGGGAATTTTGCTTAGGAAGAACGGCCCAAAGGCGGAGAGTTTTTTACTCCAATTTCACTGGTAAAGCTGATTGTCGATATAATAGAGCCGAATTACGGGCGAATTTTAGACCCGGCTTGTGATGGGGGAATGCTGTTTTCGAGTGGCTCAATAAAAATTTGGGTTAAGAAAAAGGCCTTACGAGAGAGTAATTCTCGCAATTTGCGATTTGATTAGATTGAGAGTTGGAGCTTTAGTTTTACCTAGTTAATAGCTGACACAATAATCAAAAAAACGAATAAATTAATCGATATTTATTCACCACTTTTTAACTATAATTGCTTCTAATCCTTATGCTGGCGTCACATCGAGGTTAAGTCAACTGGCTGTGCAAATTATGCACAATTGTGTCCCAGTAAGCCAGTCAGCTTTTGCCCCGATGTCTAGTGTTTTTGCGAAATAGTTTTAAGGTTCTGGACTGGAGGGATTAAACCCTCTAATCCTTTCATCCCCGCAACTATTGCCGAAGAGTGTTCAAGTTTTATTTTATAATTTTAATCCACACTCAAGGCATCGAACCACTGTAAAATCCGATTCCATGCCCACCACCGATCGCTATCAGCAAATTGATGCTGACAACGTTTACTACTGATATGCCCAACATGACCGCCGTAGGCTGTCACCACTAATTCTAAGGCAGGATTGTTCGCGCTAATGGCTTGCAACTCAGGGACAAGCACCGGGTCAAACATCGGATCGTCGGCTGCATAAAGGATGTAAGTGGGTTTTTTGAGGTGAGGCAAAATGTTTAGAGCGCTGCTAGCGTCATAGTATTCTTCCACAGAGGAGAAACCTAACGGGCCAATTACCAATTCATGGTCAAAGCCCCAAATGCTGTTGGCGCGTTCAATAGCTGCAGGATCGATCGCCCCTGGATGCGTTTTAGCGATGTTTTTTGCTAGTTTTTTTAACTGTCGCGCGATCGCTTTTTCTAAAAATTTCCCCCACTCATCTTTAACTAGATAAGACAGAGAACGGTTCGAGTCCAAGCTGGGGCAAATCACCGCCGCGCCTGCTAGTTCTGACTCTTCGATCCCTAAGTCAGGCCCCCAATCTGCGATCGTCTGAGCTGATTTTACGGCCCACAAGGCTAATTGTCCGCCCAGGGAATAACCCGTGAACCAAAAAGGCGCCGGACATCCCATTTCTTTAGCAGCGGCAGCAATCCGAACGAAATCTTCGCCTTCGTATAGGCCATCAGAAGTGAGGGTGGGAGAGAGTTGGGCAGTTTTGCCGTGAGCTCGCCAGTCAAATAATACCACTGCACAGCCTTGGGCATAGGCTTTACGCCCTAGTAGCTTCAGATACCATTGATTATCCAGATCGCCAGTAATGCCGTAAGTGCCGACAATGGTATATCGGGGATTTTCGGGGATTGCCACCCAGCCGAAAATGGGGACTCCACAGGCGCCAGTAAAAATGTGTTCTCGGTAAGGGGGTTCTGGGTAAGGGATCGTCTTTTCCCAACCGCGACTAGCCCTTAATGCGGTGTACAACGTCATTAATATGCCGTTGTTCAGCAGCCAAGGTGGAGTATAGGCAATGGTCATAAGCGAATGTCGGAAATGTCTGTCTCGTGAGTGGGATTTTTTTACTTGACAGGTTGGCTATTTTAGCGAATAACCCTGAAAACCGCAATACTTTTTGAGTAAATGCACTCAAGGGCGAAGTCAAGCCAAAATATTAATGGCTATTCATTTGGAACCATTTATTGGCGAATAGAAAAGAATGCCAGCTAACGAGGTTTAGCATATTGTAGCGGGTCGCCCAAACTACAAAAACCTGGTTGCTTTCAGAAACAGGGTTTCTGAGTCTTTCATCCCCGCGCAGATGTACAATAGGACGATCGCACTCTCCGACTCCAAGCGCGATCGATCCCTACACCCTGCCCGAAAAGGGCAACATCAGATAGAACGCAGTAAAAAAATATAAAATGCAAGCAATACAACTGTCTTTATTCTCAAATGAGTCAGGACCAATTCCTGTCAAAAAGCAGAAGAAAGCAAAATTAGGGCGTTACGAACGCATCCAACGCGAACTAGAAGCAAATGACTGCGACCCTACAACATATTCATTGATATTGAATCTCAGTCACTGCCAAAATCAGACTATACATTTGTCGATCTTTTTTGCGGTGCTGGCGGCATGACCCAAGGTTTATTGCAAGCAGGCTTTCGACCAGTAGCAAGCGTTGAAATTAATCCTATCGCCTCGGCAACTCACACAAAAAACTTTCCCGATTGCCATCACTTGTGCGACGATATAAAAAACTTAAATCCCCAAAAGTTGCTCGCTGAAATTGGTTCGCCAGAAGTTCATTTTGTTGTAGGCGGGCCGCCGTGTCAAGGCTTCTCAGTTGCAGGAAAATGCGACCCCAACGACCCTCGAAATCGCTTATTTAGAGAGTTTGTCCGCGTTGTCTCTGAAATACGTCCTTGGTATGTTGTCATGGAAAACGTACCCGGAATATTGACCATACAAAAAGGAGCTGTTAAGCAAGCCATTTGCGAGGCTTTTGAGGAAATTGGCTATCCCCATATGTCCGTTGCTGTTCTGGAATCAGCCGCCTATGGAGTCCCGCAAATCCGGCCGCGAGCTATTTTTATTGCCAATAGATTTGGGATGCAAAATCCCTATCCGAAGCCGCAATTGTTGCCGGAACAATACAAAGCGATTGAGTCAGCAATTGAGGATTTACCAGAGTATACTCCCATACCAAAAATTAACCACCAATGGACTCGTCATTCTGTTGAGTACATGGAAAGACTTGCTAAAGTCCCACCAGGCGGTTCTTTGTATGAAAGCTACGCCGATGCTTTCAAGCGACAGTATCCGGGAAAACCGAGCATGACTGTTAAAGAAAATCACGGTGGCACTCATATTCATCCTTATCTCAATCGCGTGATTTCAGCTCGCGAAATGGCTAGATTGCAAAGTTTCCCGGATTCATTTATTTTTGAAGGTTCAATGAAAAAGGCAATGTGGCAAATTGGAAATGCCCTGCCGCCCCGTTTAGCAGAGTGTATCGGTTTTGCACTTATTCCATATTTGACTGATATTGCTGTGAACAAATTTAAGCAGCCTGAAATAATCGTTCTAGCTTCTTAGTTGCTGGTAATGGTTTACCTTCAACTTGACAACTCTCGATTAGTAACTCCAGTACCTCTCGCGCATTGTAGATAGCTTCTTCATAAGAATCTCCGTGAGTTACTGGTTGCATTACATCCTCAAATTCAGGCAAAAACACGACAAAGCACCGATCTTCTTCTGACCATTGGATAACAACTGTATATTTCACGGTTCTGTCTCCTCTGCTTCGATTTGCCTTAAAGCCTCAAGTGTTTCGTTGACTAACTTCTCTAAATATAGTTTACCATCATTTCAGTTTATAACTATTTCTTAGGTCATCCAAATCTTCATTTTTGATAATTAAAGTTGATGGACGGTGATTCGGGCAGTCTACTATGTAGCTAGTATTTTCACGGAGATGAGACTTACAAATTACGCTTTTATCGCAAACCAAAGAACTAGCTCCTGACTGATTGTATTCTATGGGAAATAAAAAATTGCAATTAAATCTAGAAGTAATCTCTATAGGAACGTCAGAAACCATAGATTCGATTTCTTTCTGAGAGAAGTATTTATAGCAGGGTGTTATTCTATAATCTTTATACTCATCTATAGGAAATTCAGTATATATATATGAAGGAACCCCATCTCGATTTAAAGGCTTGGGTTTCTTACTCATCGAAAGCGTAAAGACCACTAGCAGATCATTGATATAGATTAGCTTATAAGCTTTTCCTACTAAATCTAGTTTGGGGTTACTACTTTCACAGTTTGAAACAGACCATTGAAAATAAGTTAGGTTATTAAGTTTCTCAAAGATCCCTTTTTTGCTTAGGGTAGCAATCTCAAATGAGCCTCCATAACCCGATTTTATGTTATCAAAATCTTTAGCTAATAAGGCTGCACAAATAGTTAGCGATGCTTGAACAGCTTCGTCGAATTCACTGTGTTTTTTAGGTAGGTCGGGATTTCTTGGTTGAACTACTTCTTCTAATAGATGTATTAGGTCCTTACTACCAGAACCTGCTATTAATGTATTCCCATACGGGGGTATTGTTTTTTGATTGATTTCTGCTCCGTTAAAAGAATACTTAAATTGTTTTATGCAGTCATCATCAATAATATATCCTATAAAACCAACCTCAAGCTTTGCAATCCACTCTTTTGTTTCGTCATTTTCAAAAAAGGATTTTAAAGATTTTTCTGTGAACTTTTCTTCGTCAGAACGGGCTTTAATTTCTTGTAAAATTGTCTGTGCAGCGTACATATCTCCGCACCAGGCGATCATTAGATTCGAGCTGATAACATTAACTTTTTGGCGAAGTTTCGGAATTCCGAGCCATAAATCTTCAGGAGCAGATTCTTTTAGAGTTTCATTAGTAGGGATATTAATACGCTCAGAGGGGTCTAGACAACTTATTAATACATCTCCTATTAGTACAGGATGATTGTTGATGTAGAAGGCAGCTATTAATGTCATTTAACAAATCCTTAAATTTATTGATAGCTTTAATATAACAAAAATAGATTTTTTGGGAAAGAGAAATTAATCTCGGCAGTTGCTTTACGAGATGACCTAAAGCACGCAGAATCTTCTGTTTCGATCGACTCATCTGCCAATTTTCAGTCTCTGCGGACGATCGGTCTACGGACGATGTGTCACATATCTGGAAAGTTCGATCGCCCGAAATTCCCCATCCCGACTGAAGACGGAGGCCTCGCAGAGGTACAATAGGACGATCGCATTCCCCAACTCCCACCGTGATAGAGCGCTACACTTTGCCCGAAATGGGCAACATCTGGACTGAAACCGCCAAACTGAAAAGCTGGCTGCAAGTAGAAATCGCTGTCTGCGAAGCTCAAGCCGAACTCGGCTACATCCCCGCCGCCGCAGTCGAAGAAATCAAAGCTAAGGCTAATTTTGACCCCAAACGAGTCCTCGAAATTGAAGCCGAAGTCCGCCACGACATGATCGCTTTCTTGACAAATGTCAACGAATATGTAGGCGATGCCGGCCGCTACATTCACCTCGGCTTAACCAGTTCCGACGTGCTCGATACCGCTTTGGCGCTGCAATTAGTCGCTAGCGTCAATATTTTGTTAGAACGTGTCGAAGAATTGAGTCAAGCTATTCGCTATCAGGCTCAACAACATCGCAATACCGTCATGGTTGGTCGATCGCACGGAATTCACGCCGAACCCATCACCTTTGGCTTTAAACTAGCAGGATGGCTGGCAGAAGTCTTTCGCAACCGCGCCCGATTGGTGAATTTGCGATCGTCCATTGCAGTCGGCAAAATCTCCGGCGCAGTCGGAACCTATGCTAATATCGATCCGCGAATAGAAGCGATCGCCTGTCAAAACCTGGGACTCGAACCCGATTGTGCATCGACTCAAGTTATTTCGCGCGATCGACACGCCGAATACGTCCAAACCTTAGCACTCTTAGCAGCATCGATCGAGCGTTTTGCAGTAGAAATCCGCAACCTGCAGCGCACCGACGTACTCGAAGTCGAAGAATTCTTTTCCAAAGGGCAAAAAGGCTCATCCGCCATGCCCCACAAACGCAACCCGATTCGATCGGAAAGACTCACAGGGATGGCGAGAATCGTCCGCGCCAACGCCGTCGCAGCCTTAGAAAACGTTGCGCTTTGGCACGAACGAGACATCTCTCACAGTTCCGTAGAACGGATGATTTTGCCCGACAGTTCTACAGTAACTCACTTCATGTTAGTAGAAACCACAGACTTAGTAAAACACCTGCTAGTCTATCCCGAAAACATGAAACAAAACATGAACCTTTACGGCGGAGTCATCTTCAGCCAGCGCGTCATGTTAGCCTTAGTAGAAAAAGGCACGAGTCGCGAAGACGCCTACAAAATTGTGCAATCTTGTGCTCACGAAGCTTGGAACAAACCGGGCGGCAATTTCTACAATTTAATTGCTAAGGACGAGCGCGTAACAGCTAAAATGACGACCAAAGAAATTGATGATTGTTTCGATCCGCAGTATCAATTGAGGCACTTAGATTTAGTGTATCAGCGCTTGGGAATTTGAGGACAATTAACAATTAAAAATGACTCAGAGAGAAAAGAGAGCGAGCGTTCTCGCGCTTGTCCCACAGTCCGCCGGGGGTTAAAACCCCCGTCTCATAGCTAAAGTCGGTTAAAACCGACTGAAAGACTCATAAAATAAAAGTTTTAGAGAAATATTTCAGTCCTCTTCAGAGGACTTTAGCTATGAGACAGGGGTTTCAACCCCTGTCGGTCTGGCTGGCTGGCAGACAACACGAAAAGCGCGAAAATTCCCCAAAATATGAAATGTAAAAACTCTATTAAATATCCACTTAACAGAGCTATGAAATTCAACCGATTTACAAAATATTTAATTGTATTCGCTCTAATATTACTATCTACAACCCTACTGAATTATACAAGGTCGATTCGCGCCCAGGAGCCGCCACAAGTGCAAATTACCCAACCAGAACCAAACCCAGTAGTACCTGAAAATATTTTCATGAGTCAACTTCCCCCTTCGGCACGACTCGTTGACATCCGCACCGTAAATCCCAACATTCGCCTCGATATCCGATACGCCACTACTAACAATTTCTTGAAACGAAAGCTTTACCCTATATCGAAATGCGCTTTGAGAAATTCTGTTGCTCAACAGTTAGGGCTAGTTCAAACAGATTTGGAAAAAATCGGATTGGGTTTGAAAGTTTACGATTGCTACAGACCTTTCTCTGTCACTAAGCAAATGTGGCAAGCTTGGCCAGATCCCCGCTATGTTGCTAATCCTGCTAGGGGTTCGCGGCACAATCGCGGTGCTGCTATAGATTTGACTTTAGTCGATCGCACTGGCAAAGAATTAGAAATGCCCACACCTTACGATGATTTTACCGAAAAAGCTCACGCAGATTATCAAGGCGGCAGCGCGGAATCTCGGAAAAATCGTCAAGTGCTTAAGGACGCGATGAAAAAACACGGATTTATCGGTATAACAACTGAATGGTGGCACTTTGACTCTGAAGATTGGCAGAAATTTGCGATTCTTGATATATCGCTTGGAACGATTCCTTAATTATACTATTTATTAAAAGTCGCCGATCCGGGTAGGGACACGGCACTGCCGTGTCCCTAAATATGTCATAAAAGTCATTGCAGTTTTACCGAAAATTCGTATTCGTATCCTCGGAAATTAGAGTCTAATTGTAATGTGTAACTGCCTGTTACTGGGACTTTTCCAGTCCACTCTGTTTCATTTTCGTGATAAGTATCTCCGGCTAAAAGTTTGCCACCGGGAGTTATAATTTGCGGGAAAACTTCTTGCCGATTCCTAACAGTCATTGTTTGACCTTTTCTGGCGCGAATCCGGTAAGAATGGCTGCCGCCGCCGATGATTCGGCCTTTAACAATTGCTTCATCTCCTCCCGGCAGAAAATTAATCTGCTGGTTGAGGTTAGAACAACTGCTTTCGGTGCGTCTTTTCGCAACCCAACCGGGAACTGGATCGGTAATTCGCAGCCAACCGTTTTGTTCTTCGGCGACTGAAACAAAGGTATTATTTTTGAGTTTTCCTACTATTTGGCTGCCGCTTACTTGCGGGATCGATCGCACATTTAGCGGTGGATTCGGATCGCTGACTACAGCCATACTGATTTTGCAACCCGAATTTGGCGGTGTGACAACTACTGGCTCAACTTTTCGCGGGGAGACTCCTGCAACTAGCGAGGATTGAACAGCCGGGGTTTTTGCAGGTTGGGGTTGGGATTTCGGAGATTCTGCAGCCTGGGTTTGTGCTTGCAGAGATTTTGGTTGCCGAGATTCAGGGTTGTTCGTCGGCCCTGCAATCTGGTTTCTGGTGGATGCCGGGGGTTCTGCAAGGGGAAGATCGGATTGTTTCATCGCACCCGACTGTATAGTTGCAACAGCCACTCCCACCGCTGTTGCCAGTCCTGCTAAGCTTACTGTGATGATTTGACCCTTAGTAAATGACATAAAAAACCCTCTCTGTATCTATACTAATAATTTTTGTTTGGGAGTTGGGGCGATCGCCAGTTAATTTATGTGGAAATACCTAGTGCGGGCCACAGGGTCAGGATTTTTATATAAAATTTCCGATCCATAAGTGCCGCAATAATTTGAGTCAATAATATATACTGGACGCCTATACTGATGGTAATCTTGCTCTGGGTTATTTGGGCGCAAATTTGCGGAGGTAAGCGTTCAGCGCGAGGTACATAAAATGTCAAAATTGATTTTTCAGAGATTACAAGCGCCCCGCGATCGATTGTTGGAGGAGGTGAAGCAGGAAGTCCAAGCAGGACGATCGCAGTCTTTACACGCCGCTGTGCTGGCCAACCTCAGCCAAGACTCGGCGCCTCTTGGTGTTAACCGCTGTTGGGATGTGGAAGTGAAAGCCGGCAACCGTCCGAGTTTTCGGCTTCCTCCCAAAGCAAGCATTGCTAAAGTGTTCGATCGCAGCAGCGGCAAATTGGTAATTTTGGGAGCGACGGGTGCAGGCAAAACTACGACGCTGCTAGAATTAGCTCGGGTGTTAATTTCCCGCGCCCAAAAAGATGCTAGTTTGCCAGTACCAGTGCTGTTTGAACTCGGATCGTGGAAAGCAGAATCCGGGGCGATCGCAGATTGGTTAATTGCTCAACTTCAGTTCAAATACGGCATCTCTCCTGGTGTCGGCAAAAAATGGCTTGCCGAACAAAAATTGCTGCCTCTCCTCGACGGCTTGGACGAAGTAGAAACCCACCGCCAAAATATCTGTATTCAAGCAATCAATCAGTTTGTTGAAAGCGAATTTAAACCCAAACATTTAGTAGCTTGCAGCAGTTTTGAAGCTTACAAAAACTGCGAAACGAGATTTCGCCTGCAAGCAGCAGTTTTATTGAAACCTTTAACAGAAACTCAAATTCAAAATTATCTGCAAGAAGCCAGAAGTCGCGAACTTTGGTACAGCATTGAGCGCGAGCCGGAGTTGTTGAAAATAGCAAAAGTTCCCTTGCTTTTGAGCATGATGGCTCTGGCTTACGACGATATTTTAATCGAAGCTTGGAAGCGGCTAACTTCCGCAGAAGAACAGCGCAAATATCTGTTAACTGCCTATATTCGCCACCAAATGACCGGACAAGTCAAGCAGTATCCCAGAGGTAAGGAACTGCGGCCGGAACAAATTCGCCACTGGCTGGGATGGTTGGCCAGAAGAATGGAACAGCAAGGAATTCAAGAATTTTACCTCGATCGCATACCGTCTAGCTGGCTGCAAACAGCCGATGAACGGCGTAAGTATCAGTTTGGAGTTAAGCTGGTTGGCGGGCTGATTTGGGTGATTTTGGGATTAATTGCCAGCCTAGTCTCCGGGTCAATTTGGGGATTAATTGCGGGTGCTGTTGCTGCGGTAATTAGTGCTTTTTTGCCGGGAATTCCGGGGATTGAAAGTTTTATATTGCGCCTGGTGCTGTGGTCGAACGGCTACATTCCTTGGGATTACAAGCGTTTTCTCGATGCTGCGACCGATCGCCTGCTGCTGCAAAAAACGGGCGATCGGCGTTATCGATTTATTCACGATTTATTGCAGAAACATTTTTCAGAGATATAAATGCCGACACTTGACAAAATTAAATAATTATGATATGTGTCTTGCCAACCGTCCACGGTTCAATTGCCGAATTTGCGATCGACTCCTAGATCGACACCCCCAAAAGGTTAAGATTCTAATCTGACCCTCCTGCAATCATTGCTTCACCTCCTATGGCAGAAACCTTATTGTTCAACGCCCTCCGCGAGGCGTTAGACGAAGAAATGGCCCGCGACTCCGCCGTATTCGTACTCGGCGAAGACGTAGGTCAATACGGCGGTTCCTATAAAGTCACCAAAGACCTCTACAACAAATACGGCGAACTTAGAGTGCTCGACACCCCGATCGCCGAAAATAGCTTTACAGGTCTGGCAGTAGGCGCAGCAATGACGGGACTGCGGCCGGTCATCGAAGGCATGAACATGGGCTTTTTGCTGCTGGCATTCAACCAAATTTCCAACAATGCCGGAATGCTGCGCTACACATCCGGTGGCAACTTCAAAATGCCAATGGTAATTCGCGGGCCCGGCGGCGTGGGCCGGCAACTCGGCGCGGAACACTCCCAGCGCTTAGAAGCATATTTCCAAGCAGTACCGGGTTTGAAAATAGTCGCCTGTTCGACTCCCTACAACGCCAAAGGACTCTTAAAATCAGCCATCCGCGACGATAACCCCGTTCTGTTTTTCGAGCACGTTCTTCTTTACAACCTCAAAGAAAATTTGCCAGAAACAGAATATTTAGTGCCGCTGGACAAAGCAGAAATTGTGCGATCGGGCAAAGATGTCACAATCGTGACTTACTCCCGGATGCGACACCACGTCATGCAAGCCGTGCCCGCCCTGGTAAAAGAAGGTTACGATCCAGAAGTAATCGACCTGATTTCTCTCAAACCCCTGGACATGGAGACGATCGGCGCATCCATTCGCAAAACTCACAAAGTAATTATTGTAGAGGAGTGCATGAAAACAGGAGGCATTGGTGCCGAACTAATTGCTTCGATTAGCGATCGATTTTTTGACGAACTCGACGCACCGGTTTTGCGCCTGTCTTCACAAGATATTCCCACACCTTACAACGGCAATTTGGAAAGACTGACAATTGTCCAGCCCACTCAAATTGTAGAAGCAGTCCAAAAAATGGTAGCTTTGCGAGTATAAATAGTGATTAGTCAGTAGTCATTGGTTGACTGTTGACTGTTGACTGATGACTGTTGACGGATGACTGATGACCGATGACTGTTGACTAAAATCTGCCAACCGCCAACTGCCAACTGACAACTGCCAACTGACCAATGACTAATAATTAAATATGCAAAAACAACGTTCCATATTAGCCCTAATTTTTGTTTTAATCATCGCCGCCATTACTGTAATAGTAACAATTCCGACGCGGCTGGGATTAGACTTGCAAGGAGGGTCGCAACTCACAATTCAAGTAAAAACTACCCCCACAATTCCCAAAATTGACCAGGGAATGTTAGAAGCAGTGCGGCGGATTGTCGAAAACCGGGTTAACGGTTTGGGAGTTTCCGAAGCATTAGTCCAAACAGTAGGAGAAGACCAAATTCTCGTGCAGTTGCCCGGAGTAAATGACCCGCAGCAAGCTGAACGAGTTTTGGGCGGCACGGCAAAACTAGAATTTCTGGAACAACTGCCCGGAACAGAAGCACAATTAGCCATTGAGAGGCAGTTGCAGCAAGAATTGCTGGTCAAACAAGAAGAATTGAAACGTAGCAACAATGAGGCAGCAATTAAAGAAAATCAGGCTGCTTTGAAAAGAAGCAATGAGGCGATCGCCAAACTCTTCAAAAGCACCGGCCTCGGTGGCGAAAACCTCAAAGACGCTCAACCTCAACCCTTGGCTGCTGGGAACAACTGGAACGTTGCTCTTGTTTTCGATACCAAAGGAGGCGAACTATTTGCCCAACTCACTAAAAATTTAGCCGGCACCGGACGCAGTATCGGTATTTTCCTAGACGAAAGAATGATCAGTTCTCCAGTCGTCGGCGTTGAATTTGCCCAAGCAGGAATTACTGGTGGAAGTGCCGTAATTCAAGGCAACTTTACAACGCAAGAAGCCAACGATTTGGCAGTGCAATTGCGGGGCGGTGCTTTGCCGGTGCCTGTCGAAATTGTAGAAAACCGCACGATCGGCGCTAGCTTGGGTAAAGACAGCATTCAAAGCAGTATTAACGCAGGTATAGGCGGCTTAGTTTTAGTCTTGATTTTCATGGTTGCCTACTATCGACTCCCCGGCGTAATTGCCAATATTGCGCTGTTAATTTATGCTCTGTTAACTTGGGCAGCTTTTGTGCTTTTGGGAGTGACATTAACGCTGCCGGGAATAGCTGGTTTTGTGCTCAGCATCGGGATGGCCGTGGATGCTAACGTGCTGATTTTTGAGCGCACGCGGGAAGAGTTGCGGGCGGGGAAATCGCTTTATCGATCGGTCGAATCGGGTTTTTACCGCGCTTTTTCCAGCATTTTAGATGGCAACGTCACAACGGTTATTGCTTGTGTTGCTTTGTTCTGGTTGGGCGCTGGTTTAGTTAAAGGGTTTGCTGTAACTCTGGGATTGGGCGTAGTAGTGAGTATGTTTTCTGCTATTACTTGCAGCCGCACTCTACTTTTGGTAGTGTTAAGCTTTCCGGCGCTGCGAAAACCTCAGTGGTTCTGTCCCAATTTGTCGAAAACTGCTAATAGTTAACCGTTGTTATTAGTTATTAGTTATTAGTTATGTGTTAGTTAGCTGCTACTAATAACCAATAACTAATAACTACTGACTTCTTCCTTCAATCCGTTACATCCGTTACACAATCCGTTGCCGAACTTCCCTCTTCCTTCAAATTATGAAATTCAGTGTTATCAAACAGCGATCGCTCTGGTGGAGTATTTCCGCCGCTATAATCCTTGCAGGTATAGTGTCGATGGCGATTTCTTGGACTCGTCCCGACATCCGCGCACCGCTGCGCCCCAGTTTGGACTTTATCGGTGGCACTCGCCTGCAATTTGAACTCGACTGCACGAAACCGGAAAATTGTAAACCCATCGATATTGCTGCTGTCCGCGAAGTCCTGGACGCCCAAGGTTTGGCAGGCAGCAGCATTCAAGTTATCGGCCAAGAACAGCGAGGTTTGTCGCTGCGAACGAAAACTTTGGATGTCGAACAGCGGACGAATTTACAAACAGCTTTGAGCGAAAAGATAGGCGCTTTTGCTCCTCAATCTACTCAAATTGATACGGTTGGGCCTACCCTCGGTAAACAATTATTTACTTCGGGATTGTTGGCTTTATTTCTTTCGTTTGCTGGAATTACGGTTTATCTAACGTTCCGCTTTCAGTTGGATTACGCCTTTTTTGCTTTCGTTGCTCTGTTCCATGACGTGTTGGTTACTCTTGGTGTTTTCTCGTTTTTGGGTTTAGTTCAAGGAGTGGAAGTTGACAGTTTATTTGTGGTCGCGCTCTTGACAATCATCGGTTTTTCTGTTAATGATACAGTGGTAATTTACGATCGCGTGCGAGAAATAATCAAGCTAAATCCGGGACAGTCGATCAATCAAATTGTCGATGATGCTGTTATGCAGACCATGGGAAGGTCAATTAACACGACTTTTGCTACTCTCCTGACACTGTTTTCCATCTTTTTGTTTGGCGGCGAAACCCTCAAATACTTTGCTTTAGCTTTGATTGTCGGTTTTATTGCGGGTGCGTATTCGAGTATTTTCATTGCCAGTACGCTGCTAGCTTGGTGGCGCAGTCGCCCGGGCCAGTCTATCCCCGTCCCCGCAGAAGGAATCAACCAGTCAGAGGAAGTTTAATTGACTGTTGACGGTTAACTGTTGACGGTTAACTGTTGACGGTTAACTGTTGACTGACTAATAATAAATCATCAATAATCAATCACCAATGATAAATGACAAATAACAAATGACTACTGACCCAACTTTTCAAATTGAAGTCCAAAGGCTTCACAAACTAACAGTTTACGGTCGCTGGCTAACTGTGATATTGCTGTGGACTAGCATCGGTTCTTTGAGCATTTGGAGTTTGCGCCGCGAAATCGCTTTGTGGTTAGAACACTTCACTTGGGCGGCGGTGCGCTACGGTTTATCTTTTCATCGCTGGCCGACTCTGGGTTTGGGTTTGTGCTTGGGAATGACTTTAGCTGTGCTAACTTGGCAAAGTCGCAATATGGTGCGAGGATTGCCCCTGCGGGAAAAACAGGGTTTGGAACAACAAGTTCGCCGCATTCGCCAACAGGGGCCGAGTCATCCTTTGTGGAAATGGGTTTGCAAAGGTTCGCGGTAGCCGACGGGCTTTATTCTTTAGTCTCAAGCCAGAGGAACGAAAGTTTGACCAGAAGCGGTTTCAACCAGGGTAAACGCATCTAAATTAATTTGACAAAAACGTGAATTTGTGCATTCATAACTAACTAAAAAAACCTTCTTAAAATTCTTAATTTTAACCCGACTTGAGCAGATTAAATCACAACCTTAAGATTTTCTGAACTTCTTAAAGCCGGATAATTTTCCTTCTTAGATTGCTATTATATTTCGAGTATTAACTGGCAGAGTTTAAAATTTTAACTAAATAATTACTGTCCATTGCTACTCGATACCATTTCATTTTTAGACTTAGTTTTGAAATCTTTTCTTGTCTCAGTAAGTTTATAGCACTCGCGACGTAGAAGTGCAAAATTTTCGGGAGAGTTCTGTTTCCGAATTCGGCTTTCATCTTCACAAAATGTAACGTCTAGCGTCCAATGTAAGCTATTTTCAATGCCCCAGTGACTGCGGAGCGCCCCAGCAATTGTCTCAGCATTACTGCTTAAACTACTCAAGTAAAAACGAGCTTCTGTCGTGGTTTTATTCCACATCCGTCGTTCCCTAACTATCATGACAACCGTTTTTAATCCCGTCCCTAATTCTTGATTATGCAGAGATGGTAACTCGGATACATCAATAGTCCAGACTTGTCTTTTTTTCAATCTATGATCTCCCGCTTCTACTCGCTCCTAATAATTTTAATTATTGCATAAATAATCTTCTTTGTTCGCTACCTCAAACCACTCTTTCACAGCTTTGTAGAGGATTTTTTGATTGCCTTTTAAAGCTAAAACATAATCCCCTTTTTTCTGGACAATCAAAGAGGCTATGTCTTTTTGGCATACCATAGCATCTATAGTTATTACACGACCCACCAGTTCTAACATTTCTATTAATGCCGAAATTGCTGTTAGCTCATTAGATTGTCTATGGGCTTGTTTTGTCCTAAAACTAATTGATGATATGAATACCAGGCAGTAACTATATGTAGCGCTTTTTGCTGGTCATTTCGGTCATAAGATCGTTTTGCCATCAATGGCAATCACGTTTAGTTCTAATTCCCAGACTATCGCATTTACCCAACTCAAAAAATCTTCTTGAAACTGCTGCTGTTCAATTCTGGCAAACACTCGACTAAACCTGTCATGAGATGGTATACGATTGGGTAATTCTAGAAAGCTTTTTAATCATTCATATTTAGCCTTACCATAGGCTTCTATTCCGGATCTACCCCTCTGCACCGCTGATGATAGCTAGAATCGCAATTGATCTAATATCTTTGAGCAAATGTTCTTTACTTCTTTCTATTATTGGGTCTTTCAAATTGGCAAAGCCTTCTCAAAAACTGGCATTTAAAATATTCAGGGAAGGCAATGAATCTATTGGTTTTTGTTGGGAAGTTACAGCTTTAGTAAAACCTCTTGCCATTGATAGCACCACCACACTACAAGAAAATATATAGAAAATTAGTCGGCTATAACTGTAGCATATTTTGGCTTAAAGTTAAGATGCGTTTACCTTGCGGTTTCAACAGTAGGATATCGGATTGATCGTCGGTAATTGGCCGTTTGCCGGAAGTAAGGGAAAACACGCAGAATATAAATTCCGTGCGATCGCGGATGGCAGTGCTGTAAAAATAGGGCAAACTGATAGATAGGTGAAATAAGAATGAGCGAAATAAACAAGGTCGCTGGCAGTTTCAGAAGCTCTAAATCCAAGGCTGTATCTACCGCTAAACTCACTTTTGGAGGACGCAATATGTTGACTTCTTTAAGGGAAACGACTCGCGCCTCGGAATACGCAAATTCCCCATCCAAAAGCTTTGGATTCAAGGACTCCAGCATCAATGAATGTGGATATTTTGTTCCCATAATTTTGGCGGGGGAATCTGAGTGCATCGAAAAAATTACCTCGGCACTTCAAAAATATGCCTCTATTCTTAGAGAGATTGATAAAGTTCGCATAACTTCTAACGGTCGCTCGAACCAACTGCAATTAGGCTCTGTTATCCTCCGTTCAGATTAGCTCGATCCATACAAAAGTCAATTGCAAAAATAGCATATTCATCACATACGCTTGATAAGATAACTCCGGGGTGTATCTACTAATAATGCCCTTAATGGAGTATCCAATATGAGTTCTACATTCGCTCAAGTTAACTCAAAATCTGCTTGGGAAAAAATGCCACCGCGCTGCTTAGTCTT
>NZ_JAUBQB010000198.1:0-1219 GCF_036701035.1 Microcoleus sp. Pol7_B2
CTTGTTGATAAAAGCGACGTTTATTTCGAGTTAACTTCATTAACTGTTCCACTTCATCAGAATATTGTTCGAGATAATTAACCCACTTTTCTCCATCTAAGCCAACACCAAATGTACTCCGTCTTCGATATCTTTTTTTAGGTTCTTGACGCCGACATACATATTTTCCTACCTGCTTTTTCTGAAGTTCAGTACCTTCAAATATTGCCCAACTATAGGCGAGTGTCATCAGCAGAATCATGTTAATCAGTCGGTTGCCTTTTAAGCTAGTTCCTTCCAGATCGTAGCCTCCTGTTTTACAATCTCGAAACATTTCTTCGATACCCATCCGTTGCTTGTAAGCATCGATCGCTGCCCGCAACGACCCTAGATCTGTGAGTATAAACCACGCTTCATCAACCTGCCATGCCCCATAGTTTCTTTTCCACTTACAACCAACATCAAATCCAGTGGCAGGTTGAGTTTTTCTCACTCTTTTACCTTGAAAATATAAAGAGGTTCCCGGCACTATTCCTAATTCATCTAATCGCTGCCAAACTAAATGCTCTGTTTCGATACAATGATTCCTCTTCAGTCTTAAGCAAAAAGACACACCCTTTTCCTTGAGCCAGAATCCTTGCGTCTACCGAACAAAATTCACGGTCTCCTAAAACGATGACTTTATATTCTGAAAATAACGGTAAAACAGGCTCTAAATTGGTAGTCTGTTCCTCGAAGTTGCTGCTCCCCAATTTGGGCAACAATGACCAGTATAATGGAATTGCTCTTCGCTCCCAGATTAAGCTAACCATAAAGAGATTAATGCACCCCCATTGACTGCGGTCGATTGCAATTGATAAACGAGTACCAATGCGGCAATAAGTGGTCAACCAATAAGTAATTAAGGGGAACCCAATTAATGAGATAGTTAAGCTTGGTAAATCCAGAAATCTTTGTAGTTTTCTACGCCGACTTTCCGTTGTAATTGGGTAAGGAAATACCCGTGCCAGTCGTTCTAATCTCACTTGTTTTTCTGATTGCATCACAGATATCAAAGTTGTCATTACAAGAAACTGAGCTGATGTCAGTTGTTTTTTTAAATGAGTCTGGTAAAATGTTGGTATCATTATTTTTTGGATAGGCAAGCGTGTAACAATTATGCTGCCTATCTTTTTTTAGCACACATTGGCTCAATCCTCACCACCTCTGGGTTTCAGGCTGGTTGTCACCCCCCCAGAAG
>NZ_JAUBQB010000146.1:0-6008 GCF_036701035.1 Microcoleus sp. Pol7_B2
TAATAGACCGAGGGCTTGACCTCTCTTTCTACATGGTAAGGATGATGACTTAATTCTCTGCAGTCTTCAGCGTTTTTTTCCCTTATTTTTTTTTTGTCTCTAGAAAGACGCAGTTGCACCAATCCGCTTCCATCCTGAACTCGGTTGTTAAACGCCCAGGTTGCAGATAGACCATATTTCAATCCTTCCAACTACTTTTAAATAAAACCTCCTGACGCAGTGACAAGAAAAGTCAAAAGCTGGATAAAATTAATGACATAGCCCTCAAACCTCTCTGAGAGAAGAGGAGCTGATTGCGTCTAATTTTCATCAATTCCGCAATAGTTGCATGGCAAAGCTCCCTCCGCTTCGCTCCGCCCACGATTGGCTGTATCATCCAATCCAAAAGCTACTATGACGTTGTTGCGCTCGCATCGCATCAGTAAGGCGACCGATGTATTTCTGAATTCTCATAAGCTTGAGCTTGTGTCTTTGTAAAATCCTACAACTATAAGCTAAAGCTATTAAGAATATTAAAGTTTTATATTAAAGTTTTTAGGCGGTCGTCACAACGGTAACTTTTTTGAAGATTATAGCAGACTGTTTGACAGTCCTTAAACATTGCTTCGATACGACTGCGACATTTACACGCTGTTACAGCTAGTTTCAATTTGCCGATATTGGTGAGTAAATACCAGCCTTCATCTTCGCCACTATTTCAATATTTTCTTTGCCCATAACCAGCGACATCAAAACATCCCAATACTTGCTGCTGATTTTAACTCCGGTCAAATAAAAGCTCGTACCTGGTACTAAACCACACTCACTTAACCGCTTAAATTCCTCTCCTTCTTCTTGAATATAGCGTCCCTGTTTTACTCTCAAAACAAACCTTATGTTCTTTTCACACAGCCCACTTGCAAGCTTAACCCTCGGAAATTCAGGCGTCTCCTAAAAGGACAATTTTATAAATTTTTAGCAGACCAAGAATGGGGCAGATTAAGCTTTGTTGTTCTCGGAGGTTGCTACAGCCACAGCAAAGGCAATATCTGCCAGTACAATGGTAAAGCTCTCTTGTCCCCAATCAGGCTAATCATCAACAGATTGTTATCTGGTCACTGCGTTTTATCAATCGCGACCTTCAACTCTTGTTTATTTTTAAATTGACTTCTCCAGATATATTTAAGCAGAAGAAACCAAAGCTTTTCAATCTTGAGGATAGGTACCTTAAGAAATCGTTGAATAGAACGTCGTCGGCTCTCAAACATGATAGGGGATGGCATCAATTTCGCCAATAACTCAATACTCACTTGTTTATGGGTTGGGAGCTGAAAAACTAAAATAGTCAGAGTCAAGTATTCAGCGTTTTTGAGCTGCTGTTGGAAACAAATTTGGTCTGATTGAGGTAACATTTTTAAATGATGGGGCTTCTTAACAAGACTGACCCCATCTTTTTTTTCCAAAAATCGGTCATAACCCCGTCCTCTGTATTGGTTGATATATTTTACCATAAGCTCAGGAGAGCCAGAAACGTTATATATTTTTGCGTCTCGAACTGATATAAAAAAATAAAATTAATAGTGTAGGTTTTGTTCTCAACCTAACCTACACTATTAATAATTTGTGTAAGGGGAATGTTTATTCCTAACTCTCATTATTCACGACACGGAAGTTACCGAAATACGGATAACTGTTGTTTTCCTGAGTCCTTCTTCTTCCTTGCTTCTTCCTCTTTCTTTCAACGTCCCAATTCCTCGTTACTAATTCCCAAATGACTCGCTTAGCCACCACAATAGAAGCCATACTTTACCTAAAAGGTCAGCCAGTGTCGATCGCAGAAATTGCCGAGATTGCCAAGTGCGATCGAGCCGAAGCCGAAGACGCCATCATCGAACTGATGTCTGACTCGTCCCACCGCGACAGTGCATTAGAAGTCGTCGAAACCCCCACAGGATACAGCCTGCAACTCCGAGAAGAGTTTGCCAGTTTAATGCAAACTTTAATACCTCCAGAATTAGGTGTGGGAGCTTTGCGGACGCTGGCTGCGATCGCCCTCAAAGGCGGGATCGCTCAGCCAGATTTAGTTAACTTGCGAGGTTCAGGAGCTTACCAACAAGTGCAGGAACTTGTAGAAATGGGTTTCGTCCGCAAACGGCGATCGGCGGAGGGGCGGTCGTATTGGTTACAAGTTACCGAGAAATTTCATCGGTACTTTCAAGTAGACCAACTGCCAAAACAATTGCAAATTGACTTTCAGGCAAATTTGTACCCAAGCAATGACGAGTAGTTTGAAGTAGAATGTAACCAGCCAGAAATTAAGAATCGCCAAATGGTTTTTCACCCTGACTTTGACACATCCAATGCCCAACAAACTGCAGTCAATCCACTGCTGAAGTACCTCCAACACCAATCCCCGGAGGTTCTAGCCCGAGTCGCCAAGTCCGTCAGCCCCGACATCAGAGAAATAATCTCTCATAACGTTCAAGGACTTGTCGGCGTTTTGCCTTCAGAAAATTTTAACGTCGAAATTACCACTGACCGCGAAAACTTAGCAGGTTTGCTAGCTTCAGCGATGATGACAGGCTATTTTTTGAGGCAAATGGAGCAGAGGATGCACCTAGAAGAAAATTTAGCAAGCACCAGCTCGATTCAACCCAACTCGCCCAAAGACAAGTAAAAAGATCAACGGGTTGGGGAAGCCAGAAAGATGAAAGTTGTTCAGAAAAACCCATAATCCTGAATCATGGAGGCACAGGGAATTAAGAAACCGGGCTGTTAACCGGGTATCCCTCGCCCTACACTGAGGATTTTGGTGAAAAAACCCGGTTGCTGCATCCAGGACTATAAAGCATCAGATTTATCTTTCATCGTCCACGGTTTGCCACTAATAGCAGTTTCCCAAAAAAATGCAACGGTAGGTAAGCTCCAAATCCTTATCCCGTAAGTAATTCCCACTTCTGTAACCGAAAATCTCAAATCGTATTACCCACCGGCGGAGCTACCCGATAGGGGAAAAGCACCCGGACGTACTTTTATATTCTGAACTTGACCCAAACGGTTAATTTCCAGTTCGAGTTCTTTGCCTACAACAGTGTTTTCCACCCGTTCTTGCACGTCCCCGGGAGTGTTGACTGCAATTCCGTCAACTTTTTGAATGACATCTCCGGCGCGCAAATCGGCTTTTTGAGCGGGGGAATTTTCTACGACTCGCGTCACGGCTACGCCTTGATCGAGCGTAATTTTATTATTGTCGAGCTGTTTGTTGAGTTCTGCTTTGGTGGCTGCCGTCAAGCTGACCATTTGAATGCCGAGATAGGGATGTTCCGCTTTACCTTTGGCAAATAACTGATCGGAAACTCGTTTGGCGGTTTCGATCGGAATTGCAAATCCCAAGCCCTGAGCGTCGGCGCGAATGGCGGTATTGATGCCAATTACTTCGCCTTGGTCATTGAGCAGGGGGCCACCAGAATTGCCCGGGTTGATGGCGGCGTCGGTTTGGATGAAGCGGACTCGCTTGTCGGGGATGCCGACTTGGGAACTCGATCGACCCGTAGCGCTGATAATGCCCACAGTCACGGTATTGTCGAGACCTAAAGGATTGCCGATCGCGATCGCCCACTGTCCCGGTACAATATTGTCCGATCGACCCAAAGCCACCTGCGGCAGTTCCTTAGCATTAATCTTAACCACAGCGACATCCGTCAGCGGATCTACTCCCTGCACCTTACCCTCAAACTCGCGGCCGTCTTTGAGTGTCACCTTGACAGTATCCGTCCCCGAGACAACGTGAGCATTAGTAACTATGCGGCCGTCAGAAGTGAGAATAAACCCGGAACCCGTACCTCTCTTGGTTCGTTCTTCCGGCTGCGGCAAATTTTCCCCAAAAAACCGACGAAACAAAGGATTTTTGAATGCTTCGGGCACTTGATTCGCCACCTTGCTCGATGCGTCAATCCGCACTACAGCCGGGCCGACTTTTTCGGCTGCTTCAGCAATAAAATTGGGGTTGCTGCGATCGACCGCCCGATTTTCCAGAACTGGAGGAGAGGGATAGGGGGGGATTTGCTGGCGTACTACTGGCAAAACCAATCCGGTTTCCAGATTGTTTGAGCCTTGCAGATAGCGATTTCCCAACCATCCCATACCTCCGCCGATTGACAGCAAAGTCACATAAAGGGTCGTTTGCTTAAAAGATAAACTCATTTAATAACTCCCGCTAGATACCTCATCCCCGCAGACACGTTCGGAATCAACAAGCGTTTTTGTCTTGGTGACGGGAAGGAAGCGGGGCGGGGCGTACCGCTTCCTCAAGAACATAGCTGTTAACTGGCTGGCGCTGATGGGCATCACAGGCAATTTTGCCGGATTTGCCAAGAGCGACTCTAACTAATAATTCTCATCCTAACTTGGCTTAGGCTGGGATTTACAGTCTGGGGGGTGGCTAGAGGTTGTAAATATGAAGCTTCACAGGATTTTAAAATTGTCAACTGTCCCAAATGAATACTTTTTTCTGTAGATAATGAGGTTTAAACGCTTATTTCCGGTGATTTCTGCACTAATTTGGTCGATCGCACCCGTTGGGCAAACGGCGGCAAATACCGAGATCCCACCTGCAAATCTTCCTTCAGGTATACTTGTAGAAAACCCTGACCCCGCCCGCGATTGCCCGAGTCCGGCTATGTCTCGGTTGCGCCGCCATACTGTGGCCCAGGGCGAAACAATAGAAAGCATCGCACGGCAGTACAATGTGATTCCTGCGGCGCTGATCGGGATAAATCCGACTTTGCGGGGCGGTGAAGTATCTGCTGGAAGTGCGATCGTCATTCCTCCGTACAGTGGCATCGAGGTAGAAGTGCCTGCGGGCTGGAATTGGCAAAAACTGGCAGAAGCTTACAAAGTGCCCGCAGATTTGCTATTTGAGGCGAATGGGTGCAGACCTTTGGGGAAAACGGTGTTTGTGCCAGCGGTGAATAGGTCGATCGGGCCTTCTATCAATCCCGATGCAACGCCATCGGTGCAAGGATTTCCGCTGCCCGCCCCTGCAGTGGAAGCTTTGCGTTACGGGCGGCAATTGCATCCGGCGCGGCGCGAATTTTTTTTCCACAGCGGCGTAGATTTTTTGGCGTCGGAGGGTACGCAGGTTTTAGCAACGGGCGAGGGGACTGTCGCGTTTGCAGGGCCCCAGGGGGATTACGGGAATTTAGTGGTGGTGAACCATCAAGCGGGGAAGCAAACGCGCTACGCTCATTTGAAAGATATTGCGGTAAAAGTCGGTCAAAAAGTGCAGTCTGGAGAAGTTTTGGGAACTGTGGGGACGACTGGAAAACGCGACATTCCGCCATCTCATTTGCATTTTGAAGTTCGGTACAATTCGGGTTTGGGTTGGGTTGCTGAAGACCCGCTGCTTTATTTGCAAGCGACTCTTAAAAAATAGGATTGTTAGTGTGCTGGGGGGTGACAACCCGCCCTAAATCTAGACGGGGTAAGGATTGATCTGTGTGGTGGTAAAAAAAGATAGGCCGCATAATTGTTACACGCTTGCCTATCCCAAAAAATATGTTACCAACATTTGACCAGACTCATTTATAAAAACAAATGATGCAACCCAGGTTATTTTACTCACAATTTTTTTGAAGCTGATACAACCCGAGAAACAAGTAACGATCACACTAATCGGGTTCCCATTAATCCATTATTGGTTAACTACTTATTGCCCGCTCGGACATTTCTCTCAAATTCGATCGCCCATCCACAAAAAACCCGATCGCAGATCCACCAAAAACCCGATCGCCCATCCACAAAAAACCCGGCGGTTGAAACCCAAAAACCCCGGCGGTTGAAACCGCGGCTACACAGACAAAACCCGCCTTCGCGGGTTGAAGATTTCACCCGATGATTTTCAATCTCCGAATACCCTCTTCGTCCGCGTAGGCGGACATCGTTTGTGTAGACGCAGGGCGGATTTATTGTCGGAATAATAAATTAGGGGATTGGGCTATTTGCTGATGCGCGCCCTCGGGATTTAACTG
>NZ_JAUBQB010000199.1:0-1215 GCF_036701035.1 Microcoleus sp. Pol7_B2
GGTTTTTGGCTGGCATTTTTGTATTTATTGACTTAAATAATTTTTTATTATACCCTATTTAAATGCAGAACAGCTTATGCACTCGACCATTAATTAATACTCCTCATAAAAAACCGCGTCAGGGAGTTCTGACTCCAGCTCAAAAGAGAGCGAATAAGTCAAAGGCTCAAAAAATAATCTTTGTCGAGCATCTAATTAGATTATTAAAAATATGGAGAGTAGCATCAGAAAAATTTCGCTGAAAAACGAAAAATTACGAGAGAGTAATTTTGGTGGTATGTGGATTAGTAAGATGGCGAATAGGTGCGCTCGTTATGTGTCAATAAAAGTCCCTACAAACTGAAAAAAAAACAGTAAAATTTAGGTCATAAAATTGGGCAGTTTTTATCGATCGACCGTTGAAACCCTTATGTAAGCGTGGGTTTCTGACGGACGGTCCTTGCAGGAACCGTCCGCCAGAAACCAAGCGGGGAAAGGGATTGGAATTATGGGAGAGGTCTAAGAGCTATAAAGAAATTGCCAGATGGGTGGAAGAGAACTATCAAGTATCCGTCAAATATCAAACTTTACACAAGCAAATACGCTACCGAATGAAAGCCAAGTTAAAAGTTCCAAGGCGTTTGAGTAATAAAAAAGCTCCAGGAGTCGCAAGCGAGTTTAAAAAAAACTAGAAAAATTCCTGAAAGTAGCGTGCTGGTTGGATTCTGTCGGGCCAAATCCAGCAAAAAATGGTCTCAAATATTGGTGTCAAGATGAAACTAGAATTGGCTTAAAAACGATTGAAAGGAAAAAAATCACAGCCTGTGGAGTTAAACCAATAGGTAAAGTTCAGTGGAATTTTAAAGCTTACTATTTATACGGGGCGGTTGCCCCTCAAACCGGAGAAAATTTCTGGTTAGAGTTTTCACATCTTGATGGTCAATGTTTTCAAATATTCCTAGATAACCTAGCAGCAGAATATCCGGAGCATTTAAATGTTGTGCAACTGGATAATGGTAAGTTTCATCATAGTAGCCAGCTCAAAATCCCAGATAATATTTTACTGGTTTTTCAACCACCTGGAGCGTCCCGAATTGAATCCAATCGAGAGAGTATGGCAATATATAAAACAAGAATTGAGTTGGGGACTGTATGACAACTTCTGGGGGGGTGACAACCAGCCTGAAACCCAGAGGTGGTGAGGATTGAGCCAATGTGTGCTAAAAAAAGATAGGC
>NZ_JAUBQB010000016.1:0-99879 GCF_036701035.1 Microcoleus sp. Pol7_B2
TTTGGTTACAAGCTAAAAACTTTTTAAGAAAGTATTGGTATTTATGTAGGTCTTTTAAGATTGTCAAATTTTTGTTTGATTTTTTTAGTAACGAACATAAATTTGATTTCCCCAAAATACGTCAATATACTTACACAGAGAAAATCATTTAGGATGGCTATAGATATAGAAAATCATTTAGGATTGCTATAGCTTCCAATTTTGGACTCTGTGCCAAAGTTAACGACAAAACAGTAGTAAAAGCACCTGATTGGGTGTATGTTCCGTCGGTATTGCCAGCAGAACCAGGAGAAGTTCGCCGCAGTTATACGCGCAATGCTGAGGGAGAAGTACCTGCTGTAGTGATGGAATTTTTATCGGATACTGACGGTAGTGAATATTCAAACAAACCGACATATCCTTACGGAAAATTGCGGTTTTATGAGCGAATTTTGGAGATACCAATTTATGTAATATTTGAACCAAAATCGTGAGTATTGGAAGTGTACAGACTCTCGACATCGGGAGAATACGAATTGCAAGAACCGGATGCTAATCAGCGATTCTGGATAGAATCAATGGGTTTATTTCTGGGGGTTTGGGAAGGTGAAAAATCTCAGAGAAGGGGTTATTGGTTGCGCTGGTGGGATGAGGATGGCAATTTGCTGCTGTGGGGTGCGGAACGGGTGAAACAGGAACGGCAGCGCGCCGAAGAGGAACGCCAGAGGGCCGAAGAGGAACGCCAGAGGGCCGATCGACTAATGGCATACTTGAGAAGCCAAGGCATCGATCCTGATGGCATTTGAAGGTGTGGGAGCTCGATCGACCTTTCGGCCCTTAATCCAATCCCATTTTGATTGCACAATCGAGTCAGCAAGGGCGTTTTCGATTAAAAATAACCACAATTAAGGAGCGAGCGGCATGACTGCAACAAAATTAGAAGAAAAAATCGATCGGCTTTCTGATGAATTAGCCTCAGCACTAGAAGGGGAACGCCAGCGTGCTCCTGAACTCACATCTTTGCTACCGCGTTACCGAGCTCGGTTTGGCGAAATGTCAGAGAGTAACGGCTAAAAAGTAAGGGTGCGATCACGCTTCACCAATCTCGATCGCCCGCGTGTTATTTTCACCTAAATGTCCTTGACAAATCTCAGGTTTTGTGGATTGGAATAGAATGGGTCTCAAATTTTAAATGGCGAAGGGCGATCGTTTTGCGATCGAACTTGGGCATTCTAGAGATTAGGTGCTTTGCGAGTGCCTGGAAAACAGCGACACCAAGAGTTAGCAATGGAAAGTACACATAAAAAATCTAGTGATAGTCGGGTTCATCGGAGCGATCGAATTAAGCAGATTTTTGCGTTAGTATCAATGGTTGGCTTTGGTGGTTCGGCAATTTTTGGTATGGTGAGTCTGTTCGGCAGCGGTTTGAGCAGCCAGCACCAGCAAAAATCTGCTCCGGTAGCAGTTTCTCAGGAATCTTTGCTGGCGGCGCAGGAACGGGGATATGAGACGGTTTTGCAGCGGGAACCGCAGAATCAGACGGCTCTGGAGGGGTTGGCAAATGTGCGGTTGCAGATGAATAATAAGGTGGGGGCAATCGAGCCTTTGGAGAAGTTGGTGAAGCTAAATCCCGATCGGGCGGATTATAAGGCGCTGTTGGGGCAGGCGAAGGGGAAATAGTAGCGGAAAGGGCGATAGGTAAGCCAATAAACAAGTTGAAAACAGGCTCTCTAAAATAATGGAAAATAACGTTTTCGATTATGAACTCAACCGTCTGATTCCTCCTGAAATTAAAAACGATGATTTTTACAGAGTCATCCAAAATCTTGCCAAAGAAGAAGATATTCAAACAGTTTTAGAAATAGGGTCATCTTCAGGGCAAGGTAGCACAGAAGCATTTGTAACCGGGCTGCGGCAAAATCCCAATCAGCCAACATTATTCTGCCTAGAAATTTCAAAGCCTCGGTTTGCAGAACTTCAAAATACTTACAAGGACGATCCTTTTGTAAAGTGCTACAACCTCTCGTCTGTTTCACTAGAACAGTTTGCTGATGAAGAGGAAGTCATTAAATTTTACAAAAGCAATCACACAAATCTGAACTACTATCCACTTGAACAGGTCATAAACTGGCTGCATCAGGATATTGAATATATAAAGCAATCAGGGCTATCAGGGAGGGGTATAGATCAAATTAAAGAACAAAACAATATAGATTTTTTTGACGTTGTACTAATAGATGGATCGGAATTTACTGGCAGTTCAGAACTAGACGAGGTTTGTGGAGCAAAATATATTATTTTAGATGATATTAATACATTTAAAAATTATCATAATCTCCAGCGGATGTATCAGGATTCCGATTATACTCTGATCACCGAAAACAATAGTGTACGCAATGGGTTTGCGATTTTCAAGAAAAGGGCAGTTCAACCAGTCAGTTATACAACCATTCAGTCTGCTGTTGAAGCCATTCAAGGTTTCATGGTTCCAGGGCAAGAAGAGTACCTTTTCAATAAAGTAAAGTCCCTCCCCAATGATGCTGTAATCGTTGAAATAGGCTCGTACAAAGGACGCTCCACCGTTGCCATGTCCTATGCCTGCATAGGCACTAATCGAAAAATTTATTGCATAGATACATGGGACGGAAATGATACGGACTTTTCGGACAGAAACTTTTTTGATATATGGCAAGAAAATATAGAAAAAAATGGATTATCTCAATATGTAGTACCATTGCGGGGTTATTCGCATCAAATATTAAGCCAGTGGGAAGGATTAGCAGGCGAGAAAGCTATTGATTTTATTTTTATTGATGGTTCTCATCAGTTTTTAGACGTTTTGAAAGACTATGAGCAGTCACTCCCCCTTGTCAAAGATGGGGGATGGATAGCGTTTCATCACGACGTTGTACCTACTTGGCCTGGTTCTGAACGTGTATGGCACAATATTGCCAAACATCGCTTGCTCAATCATGAGTATTCGTCCACTCTCGCCTGCGGTCAAAAAAATTTGACTGCTTTCTCCTCTACTTCATCACCCGAATTACCGATTCACTTCTTTACTATTGTCCTCAATGGTGAACCATTCATCGAGTATCACATAGAAGTATTCAAACAACTCCCCTATAAATGGCATTGGCATATAGTCGAGGGTGTAGCGGACTTGAAGCATGATACAGCGTGGTCTTTGCGAAATGGCGGACGTATTACCGACGAAATCCACTCCAAGGGACGCAGCAATGACGGCACAGCAGAATACCTAGACGAACTGGCACAGCTATATCCAGAAAATGTCACTGTTTATCGTAAACCGGAGGGTATTTTCTGGGAAGGCAAACGTGAAATGGTTAATGCACCATTGGAAAATATTAATCAGGAATGTTTGCTATGGCAAGTAGATGTTGATGAATTGTGGACTGTCGAGCAAATCTGCACAGCGCGACAGATGTTCATCTATCATCCTGAAAAAACAGCGGCTTTCTATTGGTGCTGGTATTTTGTCGGAGAGAAGTTGGTGATTAGCAGTCGCAACTGTTACGCTCAGAATCCTGCACAAGAATGGTTGCGAACTTGGAGGTTTAAGCCTGGTCATGTCTGGGTACGCCATGAACCCCCCATTTTAGCTGAACCTTTACCAGATGGTGAGTTGAGAAATGTGGCAGAGTTCAACGCTTTTCGACACGAAGAAACAGAAAACCTGGGATTAGTTTTCCAGCACTTTGCTTATGTGATACCAGAACAATTGAGGTTTAAAGAACAATATTATGGCTATACCAATGCTCTCTCGCAATGGACAGCTTTGCAGCAGCAGACTAAATTTCCAGCTCTATTACGCCAGTATTTAGGCTGGGTGCAGGATGGAACAACCGTTGATACTGCCGAGTCCTGCGGTGTAGTCCCGATCGCACAGAAAGAACTTAAAAGCGCGGGTTGGCATTTTCTAGCATCAGAGGATTTACCAAATAAAACTTTAATAACCCCCACAAAAGATCCTAAAATTATCATTGATGGCGTGTTTTTCCAACTCTACAGCACAGGAATTTCTCGTGTCTGGAAATCTTTGCTAGAAGAATGGGCCAAAAACGGTTTTGCCAAGCATATCGTAGTTCTTGACAGGGCTGGAACAGCACCAAAAATTTCTGGAATCTGGTATCGCCATGTACCACTTTATGACTACGGAAGCACGGATGCTGACCGCGAAATGTTGCAGCAAGTCTGCGATGAGGAAGGTGCTGATTTATTTATCTCCACTTACTATACAACGCCACTATCAACCCCTTCTGTGTTCATGGCTTATGACATGATTCCTGAAGTTTTAGGAGCAAATTTTAATGAACCTATGTGGCAAGAAAAGCACTATGCGATTCGCCACGCATCTGCATACATTTCAATTTCAGAAAATACAGCCCGTGACCTGATAGAGTTCTTTCCCGATATTTCTTCAGAGTTGGTAACAGTTGCTCACTGTGGACTTTCAAGTATTTTTTCACCAGCGCGCCAAGAAGATATTAATGGTTTTAAAACCAAGTATGCGATATCCAAACCCTACTTTATTTCTGTCGGAGGTGGCTCGGACTATAAAAATATTAAATTATTCTTTCAAGCTTTTGGTCAACTTGCCAGCAAACAAGGTTTTGAAATTGTGTGTACCGGGAGTGGAGTGTTATTAGAATCAGAATTGAGATCTTATACTTCAGGTTGTGTAGTTCACAAGCTGCGAGTCAATGATGAGGAGTTGAGATTAGCTTATGCTGGTGCTGTTGCATTGGTTTATCCATCAAAATATGAAGGATTTGGCTTGCCTATACTGGAGGCAATAGCCTGCGGTTGTCCTGTCATTACTTGTCCTAATTCTTCTCTTCCAGAAGTTGCAGGCGAGGCGGCATTATATGTGAACGATCGGGATGTTGAGGGTTTAGCCGATGCACTTTGCGAGGTACAAAAACCGAAGGTTCGCAACTCATTAATCGCCGCTGGGTTGGAACAAGCCAAAAAGTTCTCTTGGTCAAAAATGGCGACAACGGTTAGTTCAGCCCTAATTGACGCAACTCTAGTGCGTTTAAACTTGAAAGAGATTAATCTAATTATTTTTCCAGATTGGACGCAGGCAGAAGAGTCTCTTGGTTTAGAATTGGAACGAGTAGTGAGGGCGATCGCAACTCACCCAGACAAAAGTAAGATCACTCTCATAATATACTACAGCAACATTAATGACGAAGATGCTTATTTAGCTTTGTCTAGTGTGGCGATGAATCTGCTGATGGAAGAAGATATAGATGTCTCCGAAGGACCGGAAATTTCCATGATAAGACAATTAAGTGAAATTCAGTGGGAAGCTCTGATGCCACGTCTTTATGGAAGAATGGTTTTGGAAAATGAAAATAGAGAGGCGATCGCATATCAGAAAGCCACAACTCTTCCTTCATATGAACTTGATAGCTTCAGCAACAAGAAAGTTGTTCAATTAGAAACCGGAGGATGGCATATGCAATAGTATAATTTTGTCTATTAGAAAGAAGACACGGACACCGGCAACTGACCCATCTAACTTAAGGATTACATTTCTATGGACTTTCAAAGATTTATCGAACAGCTTCCCAATTTTTACGATAATTGGAATTTCCCCTCCGTGCAGCCGAAGTCTCAGAGATTTGGGAAGGTACTTGAACAAGTGGAGGGAATGACGACAGCAAATATTATGCAGTTGCTTAATTTTGCCATAGACTGCATGGAACCTGGGGAAGTATATTGTGAGATTGGCTGCTTGCGGGGAGCTAGTTTAATTGGTACCCTCCTGGATCATCCAGACTGTATGGCTTATGCCGTAGATAATTTTTCCGAATTTGACGATTCCGGTGAAAACTTTGAAAAACTGACAAATAATCTATCTAAATTTAATTTGCAGGATCAAGTATTTTTTTGCAATCAAGATTTTGAGGATTTTTTTGACGAACTGCAACAGATAGGACTGGATGAAAAAATTGGTGTTTATTTTTATGATGCGACTTATGACTACCGTTCTCACCTATTAGCTTTGCTATTAGTAAAACCTTTTCTGGCTGACCGAGCTATAATTATTTTAAGTAACACTAACTCAAGTGAAGTTCAGCAAGCTGTATTGGATTTTACAGCCGTCACTCCTCACAGTAAATTTTTGCTTAACTTGCCGACCAAAAACTTTTTAGAGGAAAGTTTTTGGAATGGTATATCTATTTTAAGTTGGGATGTAGAGAATATTAAAAATAATACTTACATACAAGAGAATCGCCACAGTAAATTCGTCTTAGAATCTCATAAAAAAACTCAATCCAAGCAGCAAAAAGAATTATTTACCGCCCTCTTAACAAAAGCACTAGTATTAACTCATGAGCATCGATATGCGGAAGCAGAGCAAAAGTATTACACATTATTGCTTTATGAAATCAATAATGTGGCTGCTTGGATGAATTTGGGAATTATTTACTATTTAACTGAAAGATATAAAGAAGCAATTGATGCACTTTCAAAAGCATTAGAAATTGAGTCCTCAAAGGCTTCTATCCATTATAATTTTGGCTTAGTTTTAGAAAAAATATCGAGTTTCGATCAAGCTCTTGAGGCGTATCGGCAGGTAATTTATCTCGATCCCCAATATACTGACGCTTACAACAATCTCGGCAACATTTTACTTCAAATAGGACATATCCAAGAAGCAGAGGATGTTTATCGCCAAGCGATTAAAGAAAACCCTCAGGATTTTGGCAGTTACCAAAATTTGGGTAATATTCTGATGCTTAATAGTAACTGGGATGCAGCAATAGAGGCTTTTCTACAAGCTTTAAGTCTCAAACCTCGAGATCCCGATATTCTGAACAATATAGGATTAGCCTACGAAGCTAAAGGAGAAAAATCCAAGTCACTAAGTTATTTTGGTTATGCTTACTATCGCCAAAAAGAATATAAAAAAGCTGTTGAGTTTTTCAAAGAACTGTTAGATATAGATCAATGTGTAGAGAGTAATGATTATATTGCATTGGCAACTTGTTTAAATAAATTGAATCAAGAAGAAGAAAGTCTCAGCATTTTGCAAGAGGGCATAAACCGTTATCCAGACGAAACAGCACTTTACAGCCTTATGATTGAGTTTTTGAATGAGAGTGGTCGTATTCAAGAAGCAATTGCTAGCGCCACCGAAGCATCCCTGACTCATCCACATGATTTGTTTCTTTATATCCTCAACCAATTATTATTGCCATCCTTTTATGAAAGTTATGAACAAATAGAATTTTACCGCCATAAATTTATCCAAGGACTACAAAATGTAATCAACGAAACTAAATTAGATACTCCCGAAGCTAGAAAAAAAGCCTTGTCCGCTACGAGTCTTATACCGGCAACTTTTTATCTGTCTTATCAAGGCTATAACGACTTAGAATTGCAAGAACAGCATGGGAAGTTTATTCATAAAGTCGTAGCTGCTAGTTATCCTGCATGGGTAGTGCCTATGCCCCTCCCCCCGCTGAAAAACAATAGTAAAATCCGGATTGGTTATGTTTCTGATGCAATGGGTAATTCCAGTGCAACTAAGTGGATATTAGGTTGGCTAGAGGGGTGCGACAGGGACAAGTTTGAAATTTTTTGCTACAACACAGGTTCGTATTTAGGTATAAGCTCCACGAATAAAAAGATTCAACTGTTAAGTGATTTTTACTATTACATACCAGACAACTTAGAAGCAGTTTCTCAGCAAATTTTTAAAGACCAGTTGCATATACTAGTATTTTTAGCCATTGGGATGTGGGCGCCTACAACTCAATTGGCATCCCTGCGTTTGGCTCCAATTCAATGTACTGCCTGGGGACATCCAGTTACCTCGGGACTGCCAACCATCGATTACTTCTTGTCTGGTGACTTGCTCGAACCAGAAAATGCCCAAGAACACTATACTGAACAATTAGTTCGGCTGCCCAATCTGGGAATTTCCTATCCAAAGCCGTTGAGCCCCAAACTAACTAAAACTCGTTCAGATTTTCAGCTTCGCGAGCGAGCAGTTATCTATCTATCTTGTCAATTGAGTTTTAAATATTTACCGCAATACGATTATATCTTTGTCGAAATAGTTCGCCGAGTTCCCCAAGCTCAGCTTGTATTTGTCTTTAGATCGAAGTTTTTTAATGATGCGTCTAAAATTCTCGAAACAAAATTTCGCCAGCGGTTACACAATGCTTTTGCAGCAGTTAATTTGAATAGCGAGGATTATTGTGTATTTTTGCCCGGTCAAGACAGGGAGAGTTACACCAGTCTCATGTTAAATTCAGATGTTTTTCTGGATACCTTAAGTTTTTCGGGGGGTCACACCACTTTTGATGCAGTTGCCTGCAATTTACCTATTGTGACCTGTGCGGGTGAACTCATGCGAGGTCGTCAGTCCTGTGGAATCTTGAAAATGTTAGGGGTGACAGATACCATTGCCCAAAATGAAGCAGAGTATATTGAGATTGCCGTGAAATTGGGATTAGACCTCAAATGGCGGCAGGATATCTCGCAGTCGATGAGCGAGCGTCATGCTTATCTTTATGAAGACAAAACCTGTGTCCAAGGACTTGAGCAATTCTACCAACAAGTTGTGCAAGAAAGATTAAAGCAACAAGAAACAGAACCGTGGATCTTGCCAAAAACTCTATTTCAAAATAGCTTAACTAAGACTGTACTCCATGTTGGGTGCGGGCCTTATCGTCCAGATAGTTTACCTGAAACCTTCCCTACGGATGAATGGCAAGAAGTGCGACTGGATATTGACCCTGCTGTGAGGCCGGATATCATCGGCTCAATCACAGATATGAGTGGTGTACCCAGCGAGTCAGTTGATGCCGTTTATTCATCCCACAATGTGGAACACGTTTATTATCATCAAGTGCCGCTTGTTTTAGCAGAATTCCACCGCGTCTTAAAGCCAGGCGGCTTCGCCATGATTCTTGTTCCAGATATCCAGATAGCAGCAGAGGCTGTAGCTGAGGGCAACTTAGAAGATTCTCCCCTGTATATTTCTCCTGCTGGCCCGATCGCAGCCATTGATATGTTCTATGGTTTTAGGAAAAGGATCGCTCATGGCAATTACTACATGGCTCACCATACAGCATTCACAGTCCACAGCCTGGAGGACAAAATGCAGCAAGCAGGTTTCCGCGATTTAGAAGTACGGCGAGAAAACTGGGATATTGTGGCAATAGGGTACAAATAGCAGGTGTTGAAAATCGAGCAGCGATTCTGTTGTGAAGGTTTACCTACAACCTACCTTTGCCACATTTCTCAATCATTGCATTCCTTGATTAAGCAAAGCTTTAATTCTATCTATATTTTGTTTAGCTTCTGTACAGTTTTCATCAAAATCAAGCGCTAGTTCAAATGCGGATATAGCTGCTTGCCAGGACTTCATCTGAATGTAGGCAGCACCTAAACCACAGGTGGGATAAGTTGTCATAAAACTTAGCTCGAAAGGCTCTCCTGCGTAGTAACTCGCCTCTTTACCAAGTTGCAAGCAATTCTCAAAATAAGCAACAGCTCCGAGAGGAAATCCTAAAGCAATTAAAGTCATTCCAGCTATGTAACTTATGGGCGGATAGTTGGCACACCACTCAAGACCCCGCTGACAAAGTAAGCGTGCCGTTTCATAATCTTGATTCTGCAATGACTGCCCCGCCAATGTAAAAATCAGAGAGGGAATAAAAGCAAAATCATCCGGCGGGTTGCCTTCCATCAAGTCGGGAAAAAGTCGCTCAAAAGCTTCTGCGTAGCATTCTTGAGCTTTTTCAGTTTGCTGAGTAGCCCCATAAACACCAGCCAGACTATAAAGAAGTCTTAAGCTAAGACCTTCCTCCTGTTGGATGCGCTCCAAAATAGTAATGTCACGCTCTATCAGTTCTTGCTGGATTTTTTCCGGCTCCGTTTTGGGATGGTGCAAAATTCTCAAACTTTCTAGCTGAACCAAAAAGTTTGGTCGATGGCAGTAATTCTTTAAGTCTATATATTCGTGCAGGCGACTTACATATCTAAGTTCTGGAAGATTGCGAAATAGCCTAGGTGTTTTTAATGGGGTTGTGCCCTCTACAGCATTTGCTTCGCTTAGCATCAGTAAATATGCTATGACTTCGGTTTGTGAAGTTAATTCCTCCTTCAACGAATCAGTATTAACAACTAATTCTTCATCAGCATCCAACACTAAAATCCAGTCGCCCGATGCCAAGGAAAGAGAAAAATTCCTAGCTGCTGAAAAATCATCACACCATTTGAAGTAATCGACTTTTGCTCCATATAGAAGGGCAATCTCCGGCGTACCATCCTGAGAACCAGTATCTACTACTATTATTTCATCAACGTAAGGTTTAGCGCTCTCTAAGCATCTCGATAAATTCTCTTTTTCATCTTTAACAATCATGCAAAGGGACAATCGAGGGCTAATGACCTCATCTAAAGAATCATTCACCTAACTATCCTCCACAGCTAAAGTTATGTAATACATTGCTATCAGCAGTTTTATGAATGATGGTTCTTCACATAAATTTGCCACATCTGTTCGTAAGCTTTCTCCATCTCTTGTGTAAACTGCTTAGCATTCCACAGGGGAGAAGTTTGCCTAGATTGTCGCAATTTCCAAGCAATTTGTTGCCTCAGAGCCGGATATTTTCCTAAGCGTATACCCCATTCCACATATTCCTCATCCGTCCAAGCAATCCCCTCCGTCACACCTACATTCATCATCATAGTGTAACTGTTACGAGCAGCAAACTGTTCGCCTACCCGTGTAACTAGAGGAATGCCCATCCACAGAGTTTCGAGGGTTGTAGTAGCTCCATTATAAGGATAGGTATCTAGTACCACATCTGCAATACCCAAATTAGCTCGGTGAACTCCCTCTAATGCCACTTCTGGTAGAAACCGCAAGCGATCGCACTCGACACCTTGTTCTTGGGCCAACTCGGTAAAGAAGCATTTAATCGATTCTTCGCTAGCCGTACCTTTAATTAAAAAGTAACTATTCGGGACTTCCTTCAGAATCCTCATCTGTAATCGCGCTGTATCTTTATGCCGTTTGTACCCCGTCTGACAACTAAGATAAATCACCGCGTCATCAGGAATATCCAACTGATCGCGACGCAAAGTTGGTACATCCACTTCAAAACCATCTACAGCTATATAAGTTTGGGGCAAGCGCCAAATTTTTTCTGTGTAATAATTCTGGGCTGACTCTGGTAAAACATATGGATCGGCAATATAGTAGTCAATTGCAGGCACTCCTGAAGCATCCCATCCGAGCCAAGTGACTTGAACTGGTGCAGGTTTTAGGGCCATCACTTCACAAGTAACATCCAGGGTAATGCTGTCGATATCAACTAAGATATCAATCTCATTTTGATAAATTTGCTCAGCAATTTCCCGCCCATCAATGCCAAGTTTGTATGAAGTTTCACATTGAGAAATATACCACTCTTGTAAATTGTCGCTGTGCTTTTTAGCATTAATATAATAACCATAAATTTTAAAGCGATCGCGATTGTGATGGTAAAATAACCATCGCGCTAACCATCCCACAGAATGTCTTTTGAGGCAATGCGATATGTAGCCAATCTTCAACGGTTTGTCAGACTCATTAATATTTTTCCTAAGATCTCGTCTGTGTGGGTATCGCTCTGATTGTTCCTTAGCATAAATTTGAACATTCGCTTGGCACAGTTTAGATATTTGATTTTGAATCTTTCTATTATTTTGAGGATTGTCTTCAAAATATGGTAAAAAGAAGGGACTAAGAAATAAGTTTTGAACTGTGACTGGATTCAGCAATGTCGGCTGTTCTGCTATCAGTGATTTCAGCAGTAAATCGTGCCTTTCCATCACCGAACCAACCTCTTCCCAATATCCACCTGCACTCATCAACCCTCGCAGCAGCTTGTGATTAGCAAAAACTTTATCTGGCAATTCATTGGCTAACGAATAGCACAATTTTGCCATTTTTATTCCCTCCTCATATTGCCGAGCATTTTGGTAAAATCCTGCCAAATGCAGCAATATCCCGAGATTTTCCGGAGCTAAACTCACGGCTAACTCAACAAAGCTTACCGCTATTGTTGGTAGTCGCGCCGAGTAAGCAATTTCTATAGAGGCTCGCAGTACGATTTCAATGAAAACTTCAGGGTGCCGGACATGGGCTAGAGTGGCTGACGCTAGTTCTAGGGAAGACGGATGCAAAGGAGCGCATTCTAAAACACTATGCAAAACTTGCATTAATAACTCGGAGTCTAACTCTATCGGAGGCTGTAAATTGAGCATTTCGATTACGCCCAGAGAAGTCAGCTCGTCTCCTGTGTAATTCTCAAGCAAGATAGAGAGTCCTATCAAATGCAATAGGTTGTTAATATCTACAGGATTAATCTCTCGCAGGTGTTGCCGGATCGCCCATGTCACTAAATGGTTGCCAAGGTTTTGCTGCTGCTCTGCTTCTGTTTGCAGCACTTGTATTAGTTCCGCAGTCCACAGCTCACATTGTTCCGGATCTCCCTCTGCCATGCCTAACAGCCAGGTTGTCTGAGCTTCTGCCTCTTGCCCCTGCAACAGCAGCAACAAGCCCAAATGCCAGTAGTAGGATTTTGTATCCGGTTCGGCTTCAATGGCTTGCTCATAAAGGTTTGCAGCCTCCCTGTAATCTCCCTGGCGCTTGCACTGCTCAATTTGTTGGTGCCAGTCTGCTGGCTCAGTAGATAAGTATGTAACAGTCATAAAATAAAAGTTACTAAGACTATTGATCAAATAAATTTGACTAATTACAAAAAGCGAGTAGTATAAAAAACACTACCCGCTTCCGTACAGATTTTAGGTTCGGCTGGCAAAAACCATTTTTGTTCCGATACCTCTGTTACTTCGAGACTTCAGTTTGGCTTCCACCACACGTTACGTTATTAGTGTTTATTGTACCTGGAGCACCACTGACTCCTGCGCTAGTTGTTTCACACAATATTGCCACCGTGGTTGCGTCTGTTTGACCCGTTGGTATGATTAAAGCTACATTTCCCGTATAGCCTTTGAGTGCAGGAGAAGAAGGTACTGCTATGTTAGCAACTATACTGCCCGGAGTGTTGTTCGTGATGGTATAGACATAGTTAGAGGTTTGAGTTTTGATGCCAATCCCCAGATCGTTAACCCCAGATTTAAATGTACCATCCTCGGCGTATTTGGCTTGCTGCGCGCGGTTCATTGAACCTGCATACTGCTTAGCTTCTGACTGCTTGGCTTTGTTGGCTTGGTTGAGGAAAGAGGGCAAAGCAATAGCAGACAAAATACCGATGATGATAATAACGACCAGCAGTTCAATCAGGGTAAAACCCTTATCCTGTCTTTTCTTGTTGAGGTGTTGCAGGAATCTGGCTTTAAATTCAGTCTTCATGATGAGTTTCTCCTAAAGGCGTGCGATGCTTGATTTCTAACTCCTACAGATAACTTACCCAGTTTCTTTCGTTTTCATATCATCCCGGCATTTTTTTTTTATCGCCTCGCTCCTATAAGTCTAAAAGCTTATGGGCAAAGGGCTCCAGCTTTGTTAACAGTTCCTTGACTTCATCCCAAGCCATCTTCTGGCTCGCCGACTTTAAGGTGAGGGGATGCAGTAATCTAAGCTTGAGCTAGCTTGCAGTAGTAAGTTTGCATCTTTCCTCTCCACAAGCAATTGTACAGAACCAGTTGCTGTTCCACACTATCGCTTCTTCTTTTAAGTTTGATCGCCCCTCTTCTCCCTCCCAAAACCAAATTATATACCCAACTACCAGCTTCATGAACACCAACATCAGCCCCATCCTCAAAGTATTCACCCTTTCCGTCGCCCTTTCTCTAGCCATCAAGTACGCAGGGCCTAGCTTATCCATACCCTCTACCGACTTCAACGCCCTAATCGCCGTGTTTTCCCCCAGTATCATCCTAGCTGCCATCCTCGGCTGGCGATCGCGCCAACAGCCAAGATAGGGGATGGAGGGCGATCGCCCGCCCCCAAAGACGAGTTAAATTAAACCAGGGGCGATCGAACATTCACACCAAAACGCCACCCTGCCCAGCAATATAGATGAGACAGACAATCACATGGATCTAGCCACCTTAAATTTCAAACCCTTAAATTTGCTGATTTTTCCTGATTGGAACCAACCCGAAGAATCTCTTTATTTAGAGTTAGAACTAATTATTAGGAGTCTGGTAAGTCATCCCGATTGCGATTTTATCACTATTTTAATATATGTGAGCGAACCTTTAGAAAACTCCGAGTTAGATGCCAATCTAATTTTATCAGCGATTGTGATGAATCTTTTCATGGAAGAAGATTTAGATACTAGCTGCGACCCAGAAATTATTTTATTAGAAAACCTCACTCGAAGCCAGTGGCAGGATATTTTGCTACAGATTCAATATCGAATTAAGTTGAATGCGGAAAATCACCAAGCAATAGCAGAGTCTGGAACCGCAGAACTTCCAGTAGTGGAACAGGAACAACTTAGCGATATAACTGTTGATTCTCAAGCATTAGCGTTGAGAGAATTCGGCAACCAACTCTATCGTCAAGGAAGATACGAAGCTGCCATTAAGCACTATCAAAGGTTTTTAGTATCCCAGATAGGAGATATAGAACTGTATGGTAACTTAAGCGAGTGTTTAAGAAACCTCAACAGAATCGAAGAAGCGATCTGGATTCTTGAATCAGGCATCCACCATTACCCAACAGCAGGACAACTGCACTTTCAAATTATCAAAATTTTCCAGCAAAACGGACGCACTCAAGAAGCTATATCAAGTGCAGAAAAAGCAACGAAAATACTGCCCAATGAATATGTTTTTCAACTATTCAAACACTTAACCTTGCCGATTGTTTATAACACATCAGATGAAATCCTATTTTACAGGGAAAGATTTGTCCAAGGATTAGAAAATTTAATTCAGCAAACCTCCCTAAAAACTCCAGAAGACAAAATTAATGCTTTGCGGGGTTTTAGTAGTTTCACTAATTTTTACCTAGCATATCAGGCTTACAATGTTGTGGAATCGCAATCAAAGTATGCTAATTTAGTCCATCAAGTTATGGTCGCCAACTATTCGCCGTGGGTGCAACCGCAATCAATGCCTCCACTGCTGGAAAATGGCAAAATTAGAGTCGGTTATATTTCTAGTTATTTGCATTCTTACAGTGGCACTTTATGGTTAACTGGCTGGCTGCGTTATTGCAACCACCAACAATTTGAAATTTACTGTTACTATACGGGGAACGATCCAGATCCAATTACGGAACAATTTCGCCAATACAGCGATAGATTTCACCACATTCCTCACAACCTAGAAGCCGTATGTCAACAAATTATTGATGACAAATTGCATATCCTGGTCTTCCCAGAAATTGGTATGGACGCACCAACTATACAAATAGCAGCTTTGCGTCTTGCCCCCGTGCAATGTTCGGCGTGGGGACATCCTGTAACCTCTGGTTTACCGACGATTGATTATTTTATTTCCAGTGAATTGATGGAACCAGAAAATGCACAATTTCACTACTCAGAAACCTTAATTAAGTTGCCTAATATTGGCGTTGCCTACCCAAAACCGATTGTTGGTCAATTAACCCAAACTCGCTCAGATTTTAACCTGCTAGAAGATGCCGTTATTTATTTTTGCTGCCAAGCTCCTTTCAAATACTTACCACAATATGATTTTATTTTAGCAGAGATTGCCCGCCGCCTTCCGCAAGCTCAGTTTATTTTTCCGCGCGGCGAATTGCTGCGGGAACGGTTAAAGCGTGCTTTTGCTGCTGTGAATCTCGACAGTGAAGATTACTGTCTGTTCCGAACTATTCCAACTCGACAAGATTACATAGCAATTAACTTTCTGTCTGATGTTTTTTTAGATACTTTTACTTGGTCGGGCGGGAATACGTCTTTGGAGGCGATCGCTTGCAATTTACCCATAGTAACTTGTCAGGGAGAATTTATGCGGGGACTTCATGCTTATAGCTTTCTCAAAAGGCTGGGAGTAACAGACACAATCGCCAAAAATGAAGAAGAATATATTCAAATAGCTGTCAAGTTGGGTATAGATTCAAAGTGGCGCCGAGACATTGCACAACGCATGAGTCAGCGACAAGGTGATCTGTTTGACGATAAAGTTTGCGTGACAGCTTTAGAGACTTTTTATCAAGAAGTTGTTCGAGAAAGACTTGAAGGTAACAAGAATTCTATTGGTTAGGGCGATCGCGCCAACAGCAGCAGTAGAGACGCAATCAAAAAGTGCGATCGCTACTTGGTCTAAAGACTATGTTTTTGCCCAAATCTTAATTCCCCGTACAGCTTATCAAAACTACACTTGAGGGAGTGACCATGATTCAAATCATACCTGAATTAGTAACATTCGATGAATTCATTGACTGGTATCCTGAGAACTCAGAACACTGCTACGAACTGCACAATGGAGAAATTGTTGAAATACAAAAAGCAACAGGTAAACATTCTAAAGTCGCCGATTTTACCGCACTGAAAGTCGGAATAGAGATTGAGCATCTCAATTTGCCCTACTTCATCCCCAAAGAATGCCTCATCAAACCCATGCGCGAGGAATCTGGATATGAACCAGATATCATTGTACTCCACGAACAAACCATTGGCAACGAGCCGCGATGGGAAAAATCATCAATTATCACAATGGGTTCATCAGTCCCTCTAATCGTCGAGGTAACTAGCACTAATTGGGGGGATGATTATGCCCTAAAGCTTGAGGCATATGAGTCAATGGGTATTCAGGAATATTGGATTATAGACTATCTAGGATTGGGCGGCAGACCGTTCATCGGCCACCCCAAGCAACCAACCTTTTCGGTTTACCAACTAATTGACGGGGAATACCAAGTCAAACTGTTCAGAGGCGGCGAGGGTATTAAGTCCCCAACTTGCCCAGAATTGAAGCTGACAGCGCAGCAGGTGTTCGCCAAACGGAATTGAGGTGGCTGCTTATGCTAATGTCCGAGTAGGGGTATCTGATTAAAGATGCGATCGCGCGCATCTGCTGTATCTTGATATAAAGGCGATTCATCGCTTCTGGGCTGCGGAACAATTACCAAGCAGCAATTCCCCATACCCTATTCCTCAATCTAAAATCTAAAATCTAAAATCTAAAATCTAATGAAGCTAGGACAGTGGATGGGCTTATTAGCCCTCATCGCATCTTGTTACATCCTGTGGCAAATCAGGCAGGCCCTACTGCTGCTGTTTGCCGCCGTCGTCTTAGCCACAGCCTTAAACAGACTAGCACGCTACTTGCAAAAATTCGGACTCAAAAGATCGATCGCCGTACTTTTATCAGTTAGCTTCCTAGTCCTCATCTTCGTAGGATTATTCCTCATCATTGTACCACCCTTTGCCCAACAGTTTCAGCAACTTACCCAAAGAGGTCCTCAAGGAATAGCAAAATTAAATGAGTGGATCGATCAGATTGAAACTCGATTTTCGGGACAAATGGGTCAGCGGCTACCGAATCTTGATATTAACGACATTATCCAACAACTGCAACCCCTATTCAATCAACTCGTCGGCGGTGCAGGAGCTTTTGTCGGTAACACATTAGGTGTTATTCTCAGCTTTTTGCTAGTCATAGTTTTGACATTGATGACATTAGCAGAACCTCTCTCTTACCGCCAAGCATTTATACAACTTTTCCCCTCTTTTTATCGGCGGCGAATCGATGGCATCTTAGATGAATGCGAAATAGCGCTCGGTCGATGGGTAATCGGTGCTTTAATTAGCATGAGCGTCATCACTTTCCTGAGTTTAATTGGTTTGTCAGTATTGCAGGTTCCCCTAGCTCTAGCTCACGCTGTTTTAGCCGGCTTGCTGAACCTAATACCCAATATCGGTCCTGGTTTGAGCGTGATTCCTCCAGTGACGATCGCACTTTTAGACTCGCCGTTAAAATCCGGTTTTGTGCTGATCCTCTACTTTCTAATTCAACAATTTGAAAGCAACCTCCTCACCCCTTACGTCATGGCACAGCAAGTATCACTGCTGCCAGCAGTAACATTAATAGCTCAAGTATTCTTCGCCACCTTCTTTGGATTTTTAGGCTTATTGCTAGCTCTCCCCCTCACCGTTGTAGCTCAAGTTTGGATTAGGGAAGCCCTCATTAAAGATATTCTAAACCAGTGGAGTGCCAGTCCTAAAACCTTAGCAGCAATCGATTCTGCTATCCAGGAAAAACATGAATCTATAGGAATAGCCGAAAGCTTGCCAGAAAAATATTTACCAGAACAGAAACCAGACATCCCCGATCATGCTGAAAATGAGGCTCCTGAAAATCTATAGTTAAAATTCAGAATGACTTCAGTTCTGATTAATTCCCAGTTATAGGACAGAAGTATTCACTACCAACTGAGGAAAAATGTGGTACGAACACCCTCAAATAACTATCTTCAAGCCTCCCATTTTCTACCGTATCTGTGCCAGCGCTAAAAATCTGTTTAACCGTCAAATTCAACTGCCCAAATGTGGGCGAAAAAACCCGCTCGTCCCCTCTAAACTGACAGACTTGATACTTACCGTCAACCAACTGGTAAACAGAAAAAGTAGGTGGTTTAGGATTGCCAATATAACGTCGCCCGCCACCTACCAAATAGTCCGCAATCCATTATTCAGAAATGCCCAAAGCTTCGTAGTAAACCAATTTGTAGCCATAATCATCCCGCCAATTGGTACTGACAACTTCGGCAATTAGCCGGACAGAACTACCCATTGTAATGATAGATTCCTTTTTCCATCTCGGTTCGCTGTCCGTCCCTTGCCTGTCCAAAACGATCGCATCCGGTTCGTAACCCGATAGCTCGTTATCAGCTTTGACAACGCATTCTTTGGGAACGAAGTAAGGAAGCCCTAGTCATCTGATTTCAAAGTTGAGTTCAGCGAAAAGGAAGCCTGCTACTTCTGAATGTTCTCCGGTTGCTTGAGGCATCTCAACAATAGTTCCATTGTGCATTTCGTAACGATTGACCGAATTTTCAGGATACCAGTCAATAAATTCATCCAAGGTGACTGGTTTTAATATCGCTTGAGTCATAACGATCGCTCTTTATTTTATTTATAATATAATCCTGATATCTGTTATAGCATTTTGCGGTGTTATCAAACCGAGGTCGATCGCCAAAACAGCATTCGCTCGATGACATTCCATCAATCCCAAATCAAAATCACTCCAAAATCAATCAATTGAAAATCTAAAATCTAAAATCCAAAATCTAAAATATTATGAGATCGATCGACGAAATCAACGATAAAATCAGCCAAGGCAAAGCCACAGTCTGGACAATCGAAGAACTCAAAACTAGAGTTCAAGAAACCAGCATTACCCAAGCAGCCAAAGAAGTCGATGTCATTACCACCGGCACCTTCGAGCCGATGGAATCCTCCGGTGCAATCATCAACCTCGGTCATACCGACCCGCCCATAAAAATCCGCCAGTGCTGGCTAGACGGCGTTTTAGCCTACTCCGGCTTCGGGGCAGTAGACCTGTACCTGGGAGCCACCCAAGTAGCCGAAGACGGCGAAGAATCCCGCGAACGGGGCGGCGGACACGTCATCGAAGACTTAATAGCAGGCAAACCCGTGCAGTTGCGCGCCTTGGGGCAGGTAACAGACTGCTACCCCCGCGCCTCCTTTGAAACCACGATTACCCGCGATACAATCAACCAGTTTTATTTATTCAATCCCCGCAACGCATATCAAAACTTTATTGTTGGCGTCAACGGGGGCGATCGCCCGCTGTTCACCTACCTCGGCCCCCTGCAACCAAACCTCGGCAACGCCGTCTACTCGAACCTTGGAGCCATGTCTCCCCTGCTAAACGACCCCGACCTCGAAATCATCGGCATCGGCACCCGCATCTTTCTAGGAGGCGCTCAGGGCTACATCACCTGGGAAGGAACCCAGCACTTCCCGCTGCAAAAACGCCAGCCGAACCGCACCCCCATCGGCCCGGCCGCCACCCTCGCACTCATCGGCGACGCCAAACAGATGAACTCCAAATGGGTGCGCGGCTGCTACTTCAAAAACTACGGCCCATCCCTGATGCTGGGAGTCGGCATCCCGTTTCCAGTCTTAAACGAAACAGTCGTCGCCCACTGTGCAGTATCAGACAAAAAAATAGTAGCGCCGGTGGTAGATTTCTCTATCCCCCGGCGCGTTCGTCCCACCTTCGGTTTAGTCAGCTATGCTCAATTAAAGACTGGCCGCATTCTCATCGAGGGCAAACCAGTACGGGCCGCCCCCCTTGCGAGTATGTTTCTCTCCCGGCAAGTAGCATTGGAATTGAAGCAGCAAATTGAAGCGGGTCAATTTACCCTCACGGCCCCAGTTGCTCCCCTACCCACCGACAGAGTATTTCTCCCGCAAGATTTGTGGGGGGCCCAAGTGAGGCTGGAATAGACAGTCGCTAGGCTAAAGTCACGAATTATAACTTGAATGAACCACAAGAGGATATTCAAAGATGATCTTCGACACAGATAGCTCTGTTTACCTTGGCGGTGTCGATTTTTTACCACTTTGGAACTTTGACTGTGGGAGGGCAAGGCATTGGCATATTTCATCACATCATTCTCCATGATGCAACACCAGACTTTATATTATTCCAAGTCCGTTGATATGTTGTACAAGTCAGTACGCTTGCTGATCTACTATCTTAAGTACGGGCGGATTCCTCTGTTCTCTTAATCATTCAACTTGGTGCAACACCCATAATAGAGCGCGAAAGCTAACACTCAAGAGTGAGCAATGACATTTTTATGTCATTTATGCCTCCAGGAATGACATTGGAATGACATCGAGCGAGTCCTCGTCTCCGCTGATGAGCCAAATCAGAGGGAGCGAAATCAAAGCGATCGAAATTAGATCGCTTCTGACCCAACTTTCCCGCTTATTCTACAGTCTGAGAAACTGGCCGACAGCCAGACAATATCGAGTGCAAATTGACGACATTTCCGATTACTGCGATCGCAGGTGCTGCAAATCCGACCGCCTCAACTTGCTCTACAATTGTACCCAAAGTCCCGATCAATTCTTCTTGTTCCGGCCGCGTTCCCCAGCGCACTAACGCTATGGGCGTTTCTGCACTCAATCCTGCATCTGTTAACTGGCCGATAATGTAAGGCAAATTGTGGATTCCCATGTATACTACAATGGTTTCCGAGCCACGGGCGATCGCCTGCCAATTTACCTCCGGTCGATATTTTCCCGCTGATTCGTGACCGGTGACAAAGGTGACAGAGGAACTGTACGATCGATGTGTTAAAGGAATTCCCGCATAAGCAGGGGCCGCAATCCCAGAAGTTACACCGGGGACGACTTCTACTGAAACTCCAGCTTTTACCAACTCTTCCATTTCTTCGCCGCCGCGGCCGAAAATAAATGGATCGCCGCCTTTGAGACGAACTACGATCGCATTATCTCCAGCTTTTTCTATCATTAGTTGAGTGGTTTCGTCCTGCATTAACGAGTGACGACCTTTGCGTTTTCCGGCATCAATTCGTTCTGCTTGGGGGTTGATTGCTGCCAAAATTTGAGGGCTGACTAAAGCGTCGTAAATCACCACATCCGCGCATTCTAACAGAGCTTTTCCCTTCAAAGTCATCAAACCCGGATCTCCGGGGCCCGCACCTACTAAATACACTTTTCCTAAAGACATTTTTCTTTCTTCCTTTACCTCTTCTTTGCCTCTGCGGTTCATTTTTGAATTAAATTCCCAATTAAGTCTGCTAATTGTACACTTGCGCCTAGAGGATTTGCGAGATGAAGTTCCGCCGCAGGAAATTGCTGCTTTAGCTGTGCGACATTTTTCGCGATCGCATCTGTAATTCCTCCATTAAATAAGAAGTATGGCACAATCCCTATTTGCTGCTGTCCACCACGAACCAAACTCTCAATTTGCTCTTCCAAACTCGGCTTTACCGACCAATAAGCTGTCAGCGCACCGAGTTGGCTGGCGATTTCCTCAACAATCGAGTTACCTCCGGGGCGACGGCTGCCGTGAGATAATAAAATCCATTTTGGCAATAGCAGATTGGGAAGAAAAGTCACCTCTTGCATCTGACTTTTTACCAATTGTGTTAAGCCTGCTTCCTGGGAACCTAAATGCGGGCGCAATTCAATTTTTAGCTTGTCACCAAAAGTTTTTTGGGCAATTTCCACCTCTGCAGGTATGTCTTCGGCGACGTGAACTCCGGGCAATAAAAATACAGGCAGTATTTGCAATTCTGTCAGTCCCAGCGACAGGGTACGTTCGCCAAAACTGCAAATTTGTTCGTGCAGCGGTGCGGGCCCGAGTTCCAAGGTGGCGGTTGCTACTGCGGGGAAGGAGTCAGCCAAATTTTGAGACAGCAGTTGACCTAGGTTTTCCAAAGCTAGTTGGGGTCTGGGGTCGCGGCTGCCGTGAGAGACTAATAAATAGGTGGATGATCGCAATTTCAATATGGATTTGATGTTAATGTTCGATCGGGATTTCAAATAATTGTAACACCGTAGGGCGCGTGACTTGAAAAATACTCAACCCTCAACCGGAAGCTTCCGAGTCGCGCACCTCTAACAACTAAAGCAAAGTACCCAGCTTGAAAATTACTCAACACAGGGCTTAAATCTTCTAAGCCGCGCACCTTACAAAAGAAGGTGCGCGGCTTAAAATTTACTTAATAATGGGCTTAAATCTTCTAAGCCACACAATCTAAACAACTCTCAAATTAACCTTTGGGAGCGGGATCGGCAATGTATTGGAAAGTAGGTTCTGAGTTCCAAGGGCCGCGTTCATCCTTGCCATTTGTTGACAAGTTAAAGTAGAGATCCACAGTGGAATCTGGCGGAATATTACCGAACAGCGGATCGGTGAGTTTACCCAACGCTTCGAGAGCTTTCATGAACATTTCAGTGTGAGAAATTTCGCGAGTCAGCAGAAAGTGCAGCGTCTTTTTCGTTCCCATATCCGGTGCTAGTTTAATCAACTCTTCGTAGGTTTGGCGAGCTCCTGCTTCCGCACCGATATTAGCGCGTAAATCGCGCACTACATCGCCACCTTCGTTGACATAAGCACCCGTCCAAGCTTGACCTTGGCTATCCAGCAAGTGCGGACCTACACCGCGCACCGCAAACAAAGTGCTTTTATAAGCTTCTGTTTGGTCAACGTTTTTGGTGTGCATTTCGATGAGTTTGCCCACCATTTCTAAGTGGCTGAATTCTTCTATTGCAATATCTTGGAGCATATCCTTAATCCCTGCATCTTCACAGTGAAAGGACTGCACCCAGTATTGCAGAGCTGCTGTGAGTTCTCCGGTTGCTCCGCCAAACTGTTCTAGGAGCAATTGGGCAAAACGGGGGTTGGCTTCGTCTACTGTCACCGCAGCCATTAATTGTTTTTTGTGAAAAAACATGGATCGATACCTCTTTTAATTCTGTTGTTACAGTCTCTGGATTGCAGACTTGTAGCTGTGTTCACCTTCAGCATCCATTGTGCGACAAGCGATCGCACCGAACCTCGGTCGCTGGTTACATCTAGCGCGACAAATTTCTCTGCTTTCAGGTAGAGTTTAAAGTTAAAATTTTAGTTAGTTAGTCGGTATAAACATTACAATTTAGGAGCAGCATTATTGTCGCACTCGGTTAATTTTGCTGACAGGGCATCGAGGTGTCGCAGCCACTGAATGCCGCCAACCCAACTGCGAGAGGGAAGGTGTCCGATTGGTGCTTGCTGACTAAATTTAATCTGCCCTAAAGTAGTAGCAGAATTGTAGGTTTGCCAGTTGACCCGATCGCAAAATCTGATATAGTCTCCCTTAACGCTTTCATAAATCTGCTTTTGGACGCTGAAGCCAAACCGACCTTGACTGTAGCGCAACCAAAGGCGATCGAGTGTTTGCAAATCTTCGCACGGTAGCTGGTAAATTTGGCTAATTTCTATGTGAGTTCCCGGTTCCTGGGAAATAGATTGACACATCAGACCCCAAGTTTCGCGATCGGCTTCTTTCCACTTTTTGTTAGACAAAAAATCGCGCAGTTTGGTATAATCAACTCCCCGTGCAGAAATTAGGGTTGGCTTGATATTTGAAGTATTTGAAGTAACAGATAAGGAAAAATCTGCTGCACAATCGGCGACGGCATTGGTCGGTAAAATAGGAGAATCAGGAGTTTGTAGGACGCTGATCTCGGTTGAGTTGTCGCTATTATCGAGAGCAGGAGCGATCGGCTTTTTGGACGAAAGCAAATTTTGATGGCGAATATCTAAAGCTGCTTGGATATCTTGCAAAACTTCCGTAGCAAAACTGTACCGCTGAGTGAGACGAGTTTGCAGCAATTTATCTAAAATTTCACCTAACTCGTCGCTAAGACTCGTGGCTTTGGGGAGAAACTCGCGCCACCACCAGCGCTCGTTGTCGCAGTCGTACATATCCAAGGGAGGAACTTGCGTCATTAGGCGAACGCAAGTAACACCTAAACTGTAAAGGTCGCTAGCAGGAAATACTTTGCCGCGCATTTGTTCGGGAGCTACATAATCTTGACTGCCAATGAGCGTTGCTGGACTAAGCATGGCTGAATCAGTCAGCAGTTTGGCAATGCCGAAATCGATCAATACGAGTTTGTTGTCCGACTGGCGGCGGATAATATTTTCGGGTTTGATGTCGCGGTGAATGACGCGCTTGTCGTGGATAAATTGCAGCACCGGCAATAAGTCTTGCAGCAGTTGCCAAATTTGCTCTTCATCGTATACACTCTTGTCTAATTCTTGTTTAAGAGTCGATCCTTCTATAAACTCTTGAACTAAATAAATATGACCTTCTTGTTCAAAGCAGGCTAATAATGTGGGGATTTGCGGGTGTTTTCCGAGTTCGTCTAAACGGACGCCTTCTTGCCGAAATAATTCAACGGCTTTGTTGAAAATTTCGGGGTCGCGGTCGTAAAAATAAAATTGCTTGACTGCACAGCGGGGTAGAGATGGGATGTCTTCATCAATTGCTAAGAAAGTTTTACCAAATCCGCCTCTACCTAAAAGTTCAATCGGGCGATATCGCTGTCTCAGCAACAGGTTAAAGCCGCAGTTTAAGCAAAATTTTGCGGTGTTGGAGTTTTGAGGATTTTGGCATTCAGGGTTGACACAGTAGCTCATATTGATTTTAGATTTTATATTGCGGACAAGACTTTTTTTTAAACGAACCGCGAAGACGCGAAGCTGCGCCAAGGAAGAGGGAAGAGAGAAGAGAGAGAAGAAGGATGGTTGATAACTCATGCAGTGTAGAATAAGCTGTCCCGCTTCTTGCGTTGTATTTTTCGGGCGGGCGGGACACCCCACAAGCATTTCATCTGAGATGTTGCACCATTCTCAATAAGGCTTTTAGGGGCAGGATGCCCAACCCCTACTCCCCACAAGAAATTCATTCTTTGTGGAACAGGCATCTTGCCTGTTATTAAAAATGGTGCCAGAGGTGAGTTTTATCAAACAGGACTGTAAAATGTAGATGCGCCTGGGCTGATAAGGCTATTTTAATGCGCTAGATCGAATCGGGAGGCTGCCAAAGCTACCGAACCCAGACCGCATGACTGCTGGGGGCGAGATAATTGCCGATCGCACAGGCCGATCGCCCAGGCCGAAAATTGTGCTAAACTCCTACTGTGCTGGGAATTTAAGGCACAATCGATCTGTCTGGTTCAGGGACGCTCAGAAATATTTCAAAATATTTTTGCCTTACCCCTAGACTTGTGCTGAGATCTGATGCTATAGTTAAAACTGATACGGCGAGCGTAGCCAAGTGGTTAAGGCAGTGGTTTGTGGTACCACCATTCGTGGGTTCAAGTCCCATCGTTCGCCCTTTTGATTCTAAACTGTTTAATACGATCGCCCGTCGCCTGTACGGTAATTTGCGATGGTCGTAGGGTGTGAATTGCACACCTTAATTTTTTTTTGGATGTAGCGGTTCTGTCGGCACAAGTTCCGATGTGCTAATCTTAAATCCAATCTAAAATCTAAAATCTAAAATCAAAATATGCCATCTTTAGTAACAGAAGATTGGGGATATAAATTTAGTGGCGATCGCACAATTAATAAGTTTATTCGGGATATAGAAGGAGAAGCGGCTTTAGGGAAATATTGCGATTGGGAATGCAAAGAACGTGCGGAAATTCTGATGTCGGAGATTGCTGGCAAATCCCACAATCTTTTCTACGTGCGTCGCCAAAAGGTAAATGAGAGATTTTCGGAAGAAGAAATCTGGGAATTGTTGCTTGCTACGGATGGAGATGATTTTGAATTACCCCAATTGTTGCAAAAAGCCGATCGCACTTTGCGGTTGTTAGCAACTGTACGCTGTGAAGACGGAATCGGCGGTTTAAAACTGCTGGATGCTGGTTTGGTGGCGGTTCCCAGAGGAAGGAAAGATGGGTATGCTTTGCCGGTTCAGTTGCGACTTTTGGCTAACAGTCGTAGCGTAGCGGGGCGTCAGCCATCGCCAATTCCTGTAAAGTCGATCGCCCGCGTCCAACAAATGCCTTTTTGGGACGACAGACACATACCGACTACCGAACAACTAAAAGTTTGGCATACTTTTTTAAATGTAGAAAAACGCATCGCGGAAGCGCGTCAATTTTGCGTGCCTTTCCGAGGACACAATTACGGTTCCGGCTTCAAAATCGTCACTTTTGAAATCGATCGTAATTCCGCAACTCTTGATGGCTATGATGAAAATTACTTAGAATTGAGCGACTTCCGCGAAAGGCTGAAAAAAGCCAGAAATGAAGAAATTATCCTGTTTGATTCGCCGCCAGGAAGCAGAAGCAGCCGCGATGGAGAGACATTGGGTAGCATCGCAGAAATTGACTTTGAACATGGTAAATTACGCATTAAGTTAGATGTTGATTTAGGATCTCGCATGGCGGGCGGCCGATATCTTCTGCCCAAACAAGGATTCTTATATTTTGAGGCGGCGGGCGATATCAGTCAGATCGAACGCAAGAAAAAAGCTTTAAAAATGCTGACAGACGGGCGCGCTCAAAATCCCTATTTGAGTGAGTTTTTATTCGATGCTTCTCAGGCGAGACTGCCTGAAAAACTGATTAAATTGGATCGGGAAAACTTATTAAATCGCAATGCTAATGACGACCAACTTGCCGCCGTAGAAACGGTGCTTTCGGCGCGGGATTTAATTTTGATTCAAGGCCCGCCGGGAACTGGCAAAACGACTGTGATTGCAGAGATTTGCTATCAAATTGCCAGTCAGGGCGGCAAAACGCTCATTGCTTCGCAAGCAAATTTGGCTGTAGACAATGCTTTGAGTCGGTTAGTACACAATCCGGCGATTCGGGCTTTGCGGAAGGGAAAAGCTCATAAGGTGCAGGAAGAAGGGCAGCCGTTTTTAGAGGAAAATGCGATCGGCACTTGGCTGCAAAATACGGCGATTGACTGCGAACAAAAGCTCTCGCAGCGCCTGACTAATGTCAAATCTTTGCGGCAGTTGGTGGCAGAATCAGAACGATTTACCGCCTACTGGGCCGCTGAGAAAGATTTTTTTAATGAACTAAAACACCTGCACGACAGTCAAGCAAATATTGAGGAAAAGTGCAAGCAGCAAGCAGCAGCTTATGAAGAGATTTTAACCACAAAAAGCGATATTGAATCTCTAGTTAGCGGGCTAGAAAATTTGCTGGATGCGCCGAATATCAACTGGGAATCTCCAGAAGTTGCCGAGTTTATGCCTAGACTAAAACCTTATTCAGAAGGCAATGTTTTAGTAGAAAACTTTATGGCAAATGTTCGCATTGCCACCAGCTATGCTACTCAAATTGGCTTCGATCGCCCTGCTTGCGGCGCGTTTGGGATTGCGGTTTGGTTGCAGGAAACTGTAGCAGGGCAAATATCGGAATTTAAGACGGCATTCGATCGCGCTGATGATGTTTGTCACGCTATGTCGGCGGTTGCGGAGTCGTTGCGGGTGTCGCGGCAGATGTCGGAGGCTGTGAATCAACTCGAATTGGGCGATCGGCAAAATCAGACACACCGCCACAATCTCGAACAGAAAATCAAGAATTTGGAATTGCGAAAAGCGGAAATTGCAGCCGTTGTCGTCGCCGTTGCACAGTGGATCGAGACAGCGGATACGGGACTTTATGAAGTCGTGAAAACTTGCTGGGAAACGGGCGCAATGCTCACGGATGATATGGTAGGATTGCCACCAGGATTGCTGAAAATTGCCCGATCGCTCAAATTGCCGATCGTGCCACCCAAATGCAAAATCAATTTGCCCGATTTGGAGCGCTTGCAAAAGGCGATATCCCACGAAGAAAGCGCAGGTTTTAAGGACATACAAGGGCAACAGTTCCGGTTTAGCGAGTTTCTGCACCTAAATTTGAGTCAAACGCCGATCGTGCTCTCTGCGGGCGATCGTACACAGTGGCAACAACTCGCCAAAGACTTTGCCAGCTACTCCCAAGTCAGCCAAAGTCAGCGCAAATTTATCATCGAAAAAGCCGCCACTTTCTTAGGTAGCATTCAACAATTTTATAGTGAATCATTGCACCCAAATCATATCCAGGCTACCTTCGATCGCCTAGTCAAAGAATTGCTGCACAGTATCCTCGCAAATGCCCGTCAGTGCGTGGTTCCCCTGAAAACCGAAACCGAACAGCAGCTTATCAAACAGCAACAATTATTAGATAAAATCGGTCAAACCTTAAACCAGCAGCAAATATCCGCAGCTAAACTTCAGGTAGAAACAGCGCAGCAAGAGGCAAACTTAAAAATTAGCGAAGTTACTAATTTGTTGCAAGCAATTGTCCAACAGCCAAATGTACCTGAAAAATTGCGGATTTTAACCGAACAATATCTCGCCCAAAAATCGAATATTTGGGAGCAGCCGCAGCAGTTTGTCAAGCAAGTTGATGCTTGGAAAGCAAGCACGCTTCAGCTTGAAAAATCCATTGCCGATCTAGACCCTTTTGGGGTTTTGGAAACCATCAAAAACACTCTTGACGAGCATTTATCCCCGCTACAAACTGCGGCTGCAACTTTGCAGCAACAACTCACCGAACTTCAAACAGAATTGAGCGAAATTACCGCTCAACTGCAACAGCAGCAACCGACAGCAGCATTACTGGTGGAAAGAAATTGGTGGGAGTCAGCATGGCAAACTATCCCGACTCAATATCAGCCAGAAGTTCCGAATACAGGATTATTCACCGTAGCTTTTTTAAACAAAATTAAGCGTTTATTCAAAACTTGGGAGCGGAAATTAGAACAAGAAGAAACAGCCCTAAATCGTTCTCAAAATTTTGTGACAGATTGGATTCAAAAACTTCGCAATCCATCAGAAAAAGACCGCAACGATTTAAAGCAAATTTATATTGACAATGCCAACGTCATCGGCATTACTTGCGTGCAAGCTGCTAGCTTCGATTTTACTAAAAACTTTCCCAGCTTTGATGCAGTTATCATTGACGAAGTTAGCAAATGCACTCCCCCAGAGTTATTAATTCCCGCTTTGAAAGGCAGAAAGTTAGTATTAGTGGGCGATCACAGACAATTGCCGCCGATGTTTAATCAAAGTACGATCGATGATATTGCCGAAGACATCGGCTGTACTGGAGACGAACTTAGCTTCATAAAAGAATCGCTGTTCAAAGTTTTGTTTGAAAATGCCAGCGACAGCATCAAAAAAATGCTGACAACTCAGTATCGAATGCACCCACAAATCATGGGCGCAATCAATCAGTTTTACCAGCAAAAACTCAACTGTGGCATTCAGGAAGCTGACACCAAGCGCGCCCACAACCTCGCAGGTAGAATCATTTCAGAAAATAATCACATTCTGTGGGTGAAAACGCCCATCGGACAAGGATTTGAAGAGGAAAAACAGGGTACTTCGCGGTTGAATGTCAAGGAGATTGATGCGATCGAGCGTTTGTGCGAACAAATGGAGACAGCTTGGCAGCCCAAAGTTGCCGACGGTGAACCACCGAAAGAAATCGGAATTATCACTTTTTATGCGGCTCAATTAAATGCAATTAAAGACAGAATCGAAGGCGAAAGATTCCCTGCTTTGAGCATCCGCACTGGTACGGTTGACATATTTCAAGGCATGGAAAGACCTGTAATTATTGTCAGCACCGTGTGCAATAATGTTAGGGGCGATATTGGATTTGCTAAAGAACCGGAACGGGTGAATGTGGCATTTTCCCGCGCTCAAGAATTGCTGGTAGTTGTCGGCTGCCACGATTTATTTACCCAACAAACAGGTACGGTCGGAAAAATGTATCAGGAAGTTTCAAAAACGGTGCGTCACTGCGGAGGTTTTGTAGATGTTTCTAGCGTCCTCAACTAAACCAATAGACTCGAATTTAAGTTCGCTAGCCGAACAGATTGAGCAACAAAATCCGGGTTTGTCAGTGTTGGCGGCGCGTCAATTCCGCTTTGCAATCCGCCAAACTCCGCTGGAGGTGGCGGTTAGCGAACCGCGCGAGTTTAACGTGTTGGAAGAGTTCATTTTGCGGGCGGGTGTTGAGTTTGAACCTGCGCCAACTTTGAAGGAATTGGCGGATGTGCTGGGGTTGGACGAGATTTTTGTGAAGACTACGGCGGCGACTCTGGTTAGTTTGGAAAGCTTGGAGGTGGCTGAAAATGGAAAAATTGCGATCGCCCCGCAAGGTAGAGATTTTTTCGAGAAAGGTGCCGTTAGTCGATCGCAAATTCAATCAATTTATGCCATTTCCGATCCGCTGAATCAAACTCTTACTTTTAAATTTGATCCTTTAGCCGCAGAATCGGTCAACTTGCCAGATTTAGCCGATTTAGTCTCGCTCGAACATAAAATTACTGACCTTGCGGATTTAAGTATAGCAGAAATCCAGCCGTTAATTCAAGATTCCTGCTTAGGAATTCACGCCCCACAAAACGGCAAAATTGTCTCTGCTTGCGATGTCGTCGGCGACGATTTAGATATTTGGCAAACAGTTTCGATTTTTGTGTTGTTAGATGCGATCGAAAATAAAACTACTATGCAAGCCAGACAGGGAAAACAAATATTAGAAACAGCATCAAACTTGCTAAACGAACTTGAATCACAACAAAAACTTTCCTTGAACGACTTGTGTAAAGTAAGCCCAGACATCGCACAGCAAGAATCCGAAACCATCCCCGTCCAGAAAACTCCTAAAAAACCCTCTAAGAAGAAACGGAAGGAAACGATATGATGAGGACTAAAGTCCTGATTGCGAACAGGTTTGTAGTAAGGACTAAAGTCCTGATTAACTGATACCTTGCACCATTCTCAATTACTTGTTTAGGAACGGGCAAGATGCCCGTTCCATAAGAAAATCAAGTTTTGTGGAACGGGCATCTTGCCCGTTCTTGACAAGAGTACAACATATAACTATTAACCCAAAAATGAGGTAATTGTGCAATATACTCAGATTCCCAACTTCTGGAAGAAGTCGGGGATATAATTGGCCCTACTCAGCCTTAACGGATTTCAGCATCCGCAAAGTAGTCGCCGCCGCGTAATTCCGCTTTGCAGAATCATGGAAAGCAAACCGATCGCCAATTTCGTTAAGAGCAGAAGCAACAGAACAATAAGAAGACATTTGAGCAAAAATAGAAGCAGCCCAATAATTCTGAGTGTCTGAAAAAGTTTTAGACGGTTCTTTAGCAACTAAATCCCGGTTCATTCCCCGGGCAGAGAAACCAAATTCCGCCGCTCTACGGAGCACCGCCATCAATTCAGCGCGAGTGACGAACTGCGTAGGTTTAAAAGTTCCATCTTGATAACCGCTAACTATCTTGTTTTCCCGCGCAAATAGAACTTTTCAGGCACTCCAGCGGACAATATCAACATCGCTATAGGGACGGATATAAACATTGCTAGGAAATGTGATATAGCATCTTGTATTCCTTTCCAGGATTCCAATACTAAAGATACCAATTGCTCTCTGGTGACAGCAAGTTGCGGTCGAAAGGTATTATTTTGAGAAAACCGGGCTACAAACCCAAAGCCCACAGCTTCTTTAGTTTCGGAAGCGTAGATATCATCCATAGCTATCTCCGAATTGTAGAAAAGCCAGTATTGCCTACGGTATTGGTATTTCCTGCGGTATTGGTATTTCCTGCGGTATTGGCTGCGGTGATGGCTGCGGTATTAGCTGCGGTGATGGCGGCGGTATTGGTATTGGTATTGGCTGCGGTGTTGGCTGCGGTATTGCTTCGGTATTGCCTCCGGTATTGCCTCCGGTATTGCCAATTTCTTCCGGTGCGGATTGATTGGTAGTGAAATAAAAGTGACCTAATGTGCGGCCTTGATAAGCTCTTTTACTCAATCGCCAAGCAGGATCGAGAGTGATTTTCATGAAGTCGTTAACATCGCCGTTTGTGCGACCGATAATCACCGATTTACCTTGGTAATCTACCGGAGTTCCAATTAGTAGAACATTGCCATCAACAGTTTCCAAAGTTAGCGTGTATTTTAATGCTAAATCGGTGCCTGCCATGCGAATTGAAAAGCCGTTGCTGTCTGTTGCGCGGCCACAAATACCGGTGAAATCAAAACTAACTAATAAGGGATCGACTTTCACGGGATTAGAGCCACTTTCGCTCCAGCATTTTCGCTTGTCAGATACTTGTTCTAGAATTAGCAATTGGTAGCCGCCGGAAGGGCGGGGTTGGGCGATGACAATTACTCGGTCTTGGTTAATGTCGGTTTCGTCAAAAGTAAATGCTTTAGCCGAACCGATCGCGCCAAGTGTTAAAATTGCTGAACCTGCCAGTGCGGCTAGTGTTCGTGCCAATGAATGTTTCATGATTTTTCCCTATTGGCTCCTTATTGTGATGAGACTTATCTAGAATATAAAAAATTCGCCCTCTTCCAACAACAAGATAGAATTTTACCATCTCTTGTTCCGGTGGTACCAAGTGCGATCGATCCGCGATCGTCACCTTGGTTCGTAGTGAGAACTAAAGTCCGAGCGAATTTTTATCAGGACTTGAGTCCTCACTACAAAGTTATAACCGTTATTTTACCGAGGAACTTGATAAGCTGTTCGGCCTCTAAATTCTATTTTCCGGGCGGGCGGGACGCCCACTCCACAATAATTTAAGGGAAGTTGACAGTAAAATTGGCATGAGCCTGGGCTTATTACTTGCGGGAAACGAGCGCACTATTCACAAAAAAAACGGTGCGTTACACTTGGTTAACGCACCCTAAAACAAACATTCAAAAAGTGTCTTTGCCCTCTAGCGGAACATACTGCTAACAGAACTATCTTCGTGAATCCGCCAAATAGTTTCTCCGAGCAAATTGGCTACCGAAAGCACCGTCAACTGCTTAAAACGGTTCTCTTCAGGCACAGGAATTGTATTCGTAACAATTACCTCTTCCAAAATCCCGCTAGACAAGCGCTCGATCGCCGGAGGCGAAAACACCGCATGAGTAGCACAAGCATAAACCTGCCTCGCACCCTCGCGGCGCAACAATCTCGCACCTTCAGAAATCGTGCCGGCAGTATCGATCATGTCATCCACCAACACAGCAGTTTTGCCCCTGACATCACCGATAAGATTCATCACTTCTGCCACGTTGTGAGCTTGGCGGCGCTTGTCAATAATTGCCAGGGGAGCATCACCAAGCTTTTTGGCAAAAGCTCTCGCCCTAGCGACTCCGCCAACATCCGGCGAAACCACAACAATATCCGTCAATTGCTTGCTCGCCAGGTAATCCAAAAGCACCGGCGAACCGTAAACGTGATCGAAAGGAATGTCAAAATAACCTTGAATCTGAGCTGAGTGTAAATCCATCGCCAAAATGCGACCGGCCCCAGCTTCCGTAATCAAATTAGCCACTAATTTTGCAGTAATCGACTCTCTTCCGGCCGTTTTGCGGTCAGCCCTAGCATATCCGTAATAGGGGATGACGGCAGTAATTTGTCTGGCCGAAGCGCGGCGACAAGCATCGATCATAATTAACAATTCCATGAGGCGATCGTTTACCGGACAGCAAGTTGGCTGAATCAAGTAAACATCGCAACCCCGAATTGATTCTTGAATTTGAACGTAGAGTTCCCCATCAGCAAACCGCTTGCGAACCATCGGCCCCAAATCGATCCCCAGATAGCGAGCCACCTCTTGGGCGAGAGGAACATTAGCAGAACCGGAGAACAGCCGCAGACGGTCATGAGCGGAAACCGGCGGCTCGGGAAGCGGAAGCGGTAAAGTAGCAGAACGGATCACAGCAGGCCTCTTGCAGGACGTTTATTCCATCGCTATCTTACCATCTGAAACTAGAAATATTCAGCCAATTTTTTAATAGATTTAACATTCGGGGCGGCCACAAGTGTGAAGTTAGGCGAATTGAATAGGACTTGCAGAAATATGTCCAACAAATCCGGTTTCTACCCCACATTCGGTACCCTTAACGGTCACAATCGGTTTTTACTTATTTTTATCCAGCCATAAAACTATGAATTATACTTGAATACCGTACATTAACGGATAAAAAACTTTTTAAAGGCATAATATATTACTGTAAAGATAGAGTTTTCTGCGTAATTATGCTGTGTGACACCCCAGGGTGTGGAATGTGAGTTGTAGCGAACTCTGTACAGGCAGAAGTACGATCGCAACGATCGCACTTGTGTCCCTGCGTCTAAAAGTTCTGGCGTGAGTCAATTTGGGGCCGAGGCTGGAAGTCTAGCCGCCCAAAATTCAGCCGAAGGCCGAAGGCATCCGGGTTCAATGCGATAAAAATGCCACCAACAGGCAATAAACTTGAAAAATACTGTAAAAAAAGTTAAGAATCGGAAGCATACTCCAGATTTTTGATATCGGGCAAAGCAAGGTAGAAATCGATGAGCTTAAGAGAACGCATTGACGAAGAAATCAAAGCAGCCATGAAGTCCAAGGACAAAGTTCGCTTGGAAACAGTTCGCGGCATCAAGAAATTTATTCTCGAAAAAGAAGTCAGCCTTCGTCCCTCCGGCCAAGAGACGCTGACAGAAGCTCAAGAAATGGAAATTTTGATGCAAATAGCCAAACAGCGCCGGGATTCGATCGAACAATACCGCAAAGGTGGCCGCGAAGATTTAGTGGCACAAGAGGAGGCGGAGTTGGCAATTGTTGAAGAGTATTTGCCGCCGCAGATGTCAGACGAAGAGGTGAGTCAAGTCGTTGACGAAGTGATTGCTTCGGTTGGCGCTACTTCTGCAAAAGATATGGGCAAGGTGATGGGCAAGGCAATGCAGCAGCTTAAAGGCAAAGCAGACGGTAACAGAATTCAAGACATGGTGAAAGCAAAGCTTAACAGTTGACAGTTGACAGTTGACAGTTGACAGTTGGCAGTTGACAGCAGTCAGTAGTCAGTAGACATCTCCCATAAATAATCTCAAGCTTTATAGAGATGTATGGCTTAGGCCGAGGGGCGACAATTTATTAGGGCTCAGGCCAAAAAACCCGGTTTCTACGAAAAATCGTGCATTTCTCCCTTGAGATATTGACGCAGAAACCGGGTTTTCGAGCGGATTGGCGGGTTGCAATCTGTGTATTTTCGTGAAAAAACCCGGTTTCTGAGCATCCTTGCGTCCAAGAATGTCAAAAAAATGTAAAATACTAACTTTGGTCGGGACTGGGGACTACAGATAGTGAAGTATGCTCAAGAGCATTAAAGACATAGCATTACTAAGTCTGTGAGCGATCGTCTATTTTTTAACAGTTTTTACTTAAACTTATGCAGCCACCTATTGCTATTGGAACTCTCCTACAAAACCGCTACCGCTTGGTGAATATTTTAGGTCAAGGAGGATTTGGCCGGACTTATTTAGTAGAAGATTTGGGACGGTTTCAAGAACGCTGCGCCCTGAAGGAATTGATCCCAGTGCAAAGCGGGCCTTACGTTTTGGAAAAATCGAAGGAATTGTTTCAAAGAGAGGCGGCAATACTTTACCAAATTGGGCACCCGCAAATTCCCCAGTTTCGGGCAATATTTGAAGAGAACCAGCGTTTGTTTTTAGTGCAGGATTACGTGGAAGGGATGACTTACCGCGAACTGCTGCTCGATCGAACTTCAAATGGTCGCAGATTCACCGAAGCCGAAGTCTTGGTATTTATCCGGCAAATGCTGCCGGTACTCGCTCACATCCACGCCCGCGGCATCATCCACCGCGACATCTCCCCTGAAAATATCATCCGCAGGGAAAACGACCAAATGCCGGTGCTGATTGACTTTGGAGTCGTGAAGGAACTCGCCACCAAAGTCCAGTCTCCCGAAGGAACAGCCCACGCGACAACAGTCGGTAAAATCGGCTACGCGCCGATGGAACAGTTGCACAGCGGGCGAGCAACAGCCAGCAGCGACCTCTACGCTTTAGCTGTAACGGCGCTCGTCTTGCTGACAGGCAAAGAACCGCAGGAATTGCTCGATCAAACAACGCTGCAGTGGAATTGGCAGCAGCAAGTGCAGGTGAGCACGGGTTTGGCTTTGGTGCTGAATCGGATGTTGAGCCGGTCTCCGGGCGATCGATATCAATCTGTCAGCGAAGTTGCCCAAGCACTCGACGCCCAAACTAATCCTAAGCCCAGCCAGCCAACTGTACCGCCCGCGCCAGCAGTGGTGCCGACAAACCCTTCGCTAATAGCAACGGTGGCCGTGGGCAGACCGCCCGAGCCAGCCGCCCCGAGTTCCCCCCCGCCAAACCAGCCAGACCCGTTAAGTGAGCCTGCTGGCGACACTTTTTGGGACAATCCCATCGCTGCGATCGGTCTGCTGGCGGGCTTAGTAATCTTGACTGGCTTCGGTTCCTGGGCCTTAGTCGGCTCATTTCTCAACAATTCGCGCCCCAAACCCACTCCGACACCGCCAGCACTTACAAGTCCGACGCCGACACTAACTCCGATACCAAACCCGCTACCTTTGCCAACCCCAACCCCGCAACCTTTGCCAACCCCAACCCCGCAACCTTTGCCGGAACCGAGCCCAGAACCTTTGCCGGAACCAACCCTAGAACCTTTGTCGGAACCGAGCCCAGAACCTTTGCCGGAACCGGACCCAGAACCTTTGCCGGAACCAAGCCCAGAACCTTTGCCGGAACCAAGCCCAGAACCAAGCCCAGCGCCAACTCCGACACCAAAACCGACGCCCGCGCCGACTCCCGCGCCCAAACCGACGCCCAAACCGACGCCCGCACCAACTCCCGCACCCAAACCGACGCCTGCGCCGTCGCCAACACCCGCACCAACACCCGCGCCAACTCCTGCACCGTCGCCGGAACCGGCCCCAACACCCGCACCATCGCCGGAACCGGCCCCAACACCCGCACCGTCACCGGAACCGGCCCCAACTCCTGCACCGTCGCCGGAACCAGAATCGGAACCCGCGCCGGAACCGGAACCCGCACCAACACCCGCACCATCGCCAGAACTCTAAACTTCTGGCAAAATTCCCCTAGACTGAGGTTGAGGCCAATTATTTGTTAGCTATTTGCCAATGAACTCGCTGCTAATTGCTGGAACTGATACCGACGCGGGCAAAACTGTTTTGACCAGCGCTCTGGCTGCTTATTGGCAAATGTATTTTCCCGATCGCAGTTTGGGAATTATGAAGCTGTTGCAAACAGGAACGGGCGATCGCGAACTCTACACCCGTTTGTTTTCCCTCGACCAATCCCCCGAAGAACTCAATCCGCTGCACTTTGATACGCCTCTAGCACCGCCGATTGCTGCGGAACGGGAGGGGAGACGTATCGAACTCGAAAAGGTTTGGACGGCGTGGCAAAGCCTCTCGCAGCGCAAGGATTTTGTGTTGGTGGAATCTTTGGGAGGGCTGGGATCGCCTGTAACGTGGGAACTGACGGTGGCCGATATTGCCAGGGATTGGCGGCTGAGGGGGGTTTTAGTAGTACCTGTGAGGTTGGGGGCGATCGGGCAAGCTGTAGCGAATGTTGCTCTTGCCAGACACAGTGGTTTTAAGCTGAGAGGAATTGTGCTCAATTGCGTTAAAGCTTATTCGGAACAAGAAATTGCCGATCTAGCGCCCGTTGATTTGATCCAGTCGCTGACTCAAATACCTGTGTTGGGTATTTTGCCGCATTTAGATGACCCGAGTGACCTTGCTAAATTAGCTAAAATTGCTTCAGATTTAGATTTAGAGCGGTTACTGCCAGGGGTTAATTTAGTTGATCAGACTTCTAAATAACCCTATTCTAAACACCTCTCTTTCTCTTTCTTCTCTTCCTCTGCGTACTCTGCGCCCTCTGCGGTTCATAAAAAAAAATCTCCTGCACAACTGGGATAGGATTGAAGAAGATTTTCTTTTAACCGCAGAGAGCGCAGAGAGCGCAGAGAAAGAGCAGAGAGAGTTTCACAACTTATTCTGGGCTGCTATAATTAGTGATTACCATTTATTAAGTGATTAAATCTAAAACCTAATCAAAAAAAAGGAGAATAAAACATGGTTTCTACTTTACCAAATTTAACCTCTGTCGATTTATCTCAATTGCGGCTGGACATTAGAAATTTGCAGCCTCAGCTAGTCGAATGGCGTCGCCTTTTGCACCAAAAGCCGGAGTTGAGTTTTGATGAAAATTTAACGGCGCAGTTTGTCTCGCAAAAGTTGCAGGAATGGGGCATAGATCATGAAACTAATATTGCTAAAACTGGTATTGTCGCCACTATAGACAGCGGCAAACCAGGGCGGGTTTTGGCAATTCGCGCGGATATGGATGCTTTGCCGATTCAAGAAGAAAATGAGGTGGATTATCGATCGCAGCATGATGGAATTATGCACGCTTGCGGCCACGACGGCCACACTGCGATCGCCCTTGGTACTGTTTGTTATCTGGCCAAGCACAAACACAGCTTTTCGGGTAAAGTAAAATTTATATTTCAGCCCGCCGAAGAAGGGCCAGGGGGCGCAAAACCGATGATTGAAGCGGGAGTTTTGAAGAATCCTGATGTTGATGCGATCGTGGGCTTGCATTTGTGGAACAATCTACCTTTGGGTACTGTAGGCGTCCGCAGCGGCGCTTTGATGGCGGCTGTAGAAGTTTTTGAGTGCACGATTTTTGGCAAAGGTGGACACGGCGCAATGCCACATCAGACTGTGGACTCGATCGTAGTTACAGCCCAAATTGTCAGTGCATTGCAGGCAATCGTCGCGCGGAATATTGACCCGATCGACTCAGCGGTAGTAACTGTCGGCAAATTCCACGCAGGCCACACCCACAACGTCATTGCCGATACCGCTCAAATCGGTGGCACGGTGCGCTATTTCAATCCTGCATATCAAGGTTATTTTGCACAGCGAATCGAGCAAGTAATTGCCGGAATTTGTCAGAGTCACGGGGCTAATTACCAATTAGATTATTGTTCGCTTTATCCGCCAGTTATTAATGATTCGAGAATAGCTGAATTGGTGCGCGGCGTGGCAGAATCAGTTGTCGAAACTCCTGCAGGAATCGTTCCCGAATGCCAAACAATGGGCGGCGAGGATATGTCGTTCTTTTTGCAAGAAGTCCCCGGTTGCTATTTCTTTTTAGGTTCAGCAAATCCAGAGAAAAACTTAGCTTACCCGCACCATCACCCGCGTTTTGATTTTGATGAAACTGCGCTAGGGATGGGTGTAGAAATGTTTGTGCGGTGTGTGGAAAATTTTTGCGGTTAGCTTTATATGTCGGAGGGTGCGCAGTGCGCACCTTACCGCTATCTAATTATCGAGTTTGAAAGATATTCTGCACCATTTTCTTATCTATACTCGCCGCCGCCTTATCCAATTCTGCAATCTCCCCGGAGTCTAACTCCCAGCCCAAAGCACCAATATTATCCCTCGCCTGTTCCACAGATTTAGCCCCCGGAATCGGAATAGTTTCTTTACAGATGCACCAGTTGATGGCTACCTGCGAAACACTCTTGTTCCTGAATGCCGCTATTTCTCGCAAACACTCCAAAAGCGATCGCATTCCCGGAAGTAGCTGCTTGCACGCCAAACCTCGGATACCTTTAGGAAGAGAGCCATTTTCCGAGTATTTACCTGTCAGCAAACCCAAGGCTAGAGGACTGTAAGCAATCAATTTTATACCCAATTCATCGCAAACATCTTTCAATCCGAGTTCTGTTACCGGATAGGTGGAGAGTAGCGAATATTGCACTTGTAAAGTAACAATAGGAATTTGGCGATCGCTAAATTTCCGATGCACCCATTTCAGCCGTTTCGGCCCGTAATTAGACAAGCCCACTCCCTTGACCAATCCTTGCTCGTAAAGGTCAGCCAAACCGTCTAAAAGAGCCCCCTCTTGCCAAGGAGCGTAATTGGCTGTAGACCAGTGCATTTGCACCAAATCTACATTTTTTCCGAGGCGCCCAGCAGAGGCTTTGCAAGCCGATATCATTGATTGTCGCGTCAGCCTCCAAGGATAAGCAGCCAGTTTTGTCGCAATACAAATACTGTCTTTATTTGCACCTTGATATTGTTGAGAAAACTGCCCCAAAAGCTGCTCGCTGCGTCCGTTTAATTTGCCTGTTCCGTAAGAGTCGCCGGTATCGAATAAAGTGACGCCGTTACTAACACAAAGATTGAAAACGGCTTGCAATTCCTCGTCCATACTTTCATTGTAGCCCCAGAGCAATCGGTTGCCCCAAGCCCAAGTGCCGCAGCCCATTTTGGGCAGTAATTTTTTTTGCTTTGTTTGCATTTTTATTGATGGTAGTTGTTGGTAATACGGATAGTTTATAGGAACATAACTCGGTATTCCCTAGCCTCCAGTATAGCTGTTTCATTCTGCCACGGGCCGCCAGGGACTCAAGTCCCTGTCTAATAGCATAAGTCGGTTAAAACCGACTCAAATAGTAATCTCCATTTTTTAAATTAGAGTTACACATATATTCTGCGCTAACTCTATACAAAAACAGCTTTGATAGAATTGCTACAGTCGTCTTTAGACGACTTCAGCTATGAAACAGGGGTTTAAACCCCTGTTGGACGGTCGGACTAATGGCACGCCCTACAAAATTACCAATGACTGATGACTCTTTAATTCTTTTACGTGGTGGGCGAGGGTGAAGGTGCGGTGTTTTTAATAGGTTGCTCTGGCTTAGCTTTCGGGTCGGGTTTGGGTGGCGCAGGTGGAGGAAAATTCGCCGCGCGTCTGGGTATTTGTAGCGCTGTTCGGAATGCAGAAGACGGGAAGAAAGCACTAAATTGAGAAAGTCGATCGGCGATGGGTTCTGGCGCATATTCCCACAAGCTTTCGTAGTAGAAGAAAGCGACGCCTAAGCCGTATCCTTGGACTGCTTGCACCTGAGATTTAATTTGCTGAATCGGTACTGGGTTATTTCTCAAACCTGTCATAATCCCAACTCCGGTGGGAATTTTTTGCTGTGCTTCTTGCATTTCTGGACGGTTAATCTTGTCCACAAATGATTCTAGATTGGGACGGTACACTTGCACGATTAGCTCGTCGGCAATATCCAAACGCACCCAAGCCAGCCAATCTTGCAGGTGATGTTTGTAAGCAAAATCGTAGTAATTGGGAGAAATCGAGAAAATTGCATTGGGTTTGACTGCTTTGACGGCTTGATTTAGCTGCGACATAAAAGCGGTAATTTTATTTGCTCGCCACTGCACCCATGCTGGATTTTGAAAATCTTTTGGCGGAGCTTTTTTTGTTTCTTTGGTATACAAAGCAACTGTGTAGTCATCGTAGCCAAATTCGGCAGGCAAACTCATGTGATCGTCAAATTGTATGCCGTCTGCGTTATATTGAGTGGTGATTTCTAGTACGAGTTCGGTAATGAATTGCTGGACTTCTGGATGAAAGGGATTGAGCCAAACTACTTCGCCGCCGGCGTCGTTTGAGGTTTGGCTGCCGTCCTGTTTTTGTGTCAGCCACTCGGGATGAAGTGTGGCTAATTCTGATGTGGGAGGAGCCATGAAACCAAACTCAAACCAAGGAATCACTAACAGGCCTTGGCGGTGAGCTTGCTCGATTAAATCGGCGAGCATATCTTGTCCATCTAACCCTCTGTAAACAAAGGGTTGAATGTCTCTTTGCTGCGCTACATAGCTGGGATACATTGCATAGCCAGAATTCCAGGCTACAGGATAAATTGTGTTGAAATTTAACCGCTTTAATTGGCTGACAGCATCTCCTAGTTTGCGACGATCTCTGAGGATGTCTTTGTCGTTTGTCGTCATCCAAACGCCGCGAATTTCCTGGCGGGGTTGCTGGGCGATCGCCGGAATTAAGTTGTTCGCCAGCAATACTATAATGAATGAGAGGGCAAACAGAAGCGGGAAAAGAGTTTTAATCGATCGCTGCCAACTGCGCGGAATGATGCGTAATGTCATAGTTTTGAATGGTGAGTTAGCTATTGAAACACACCCCGGCATAATTTGGTGATAAAATTTGCTCGCTCTACAGTCTACAGCCATTTGCACTGAATGTGGAATAGGTTAAGCGAAATGGGTGGATGGATGTAATGCGATGGCAACTGAGCTAAGTATAATCTCTGAGACAGAGGGTAAGTGACAGCATTCTGTCTAACTGCTGGGAAATCAATTACGCACTGCAAGCTTTCCTTACCGGATAGTGCGGCCCCAGGAGTGCAAGTGCTGTACAATATCGGTGCTGGAACATTTCGATCGAACATCTGTAATTGTGAAACATTTAGTGTTAATTGGCGGCGGTCACAGCCATGCTATCGTATTAAAAATGTTCGGTATCAAACCGCTGCCTGGAGTGCGTTTGACTCTGATTAGCGACGTGCTGCACGCGCCTTATTCCGGGATGTTGCCGGGGCACGTTGCCGGGTTTTACGATTATGATGAATGTCACATCGATTTGCGCTCGCTCGCTGAATTTGCCGGATGTCAAATATTAATCGACCGGGCGATCGCGATCGACTTTAACAAAAACTTAGTTATTTGTCAAACTCGCCCTCCGGTTAATTTTGACTTGCTTTCTGTGGATATAGGCAGCACTCCTGCGACTTTATCTGTACCGGGTGCCGCAGAATATGCAATTGCAGCTAAACCCGTACCGGAGTTTTTAGCTAGCTGGAATCAGTTAATTTCCGAAAGGCAAAACTATCCCCAAAAACCGCTGCGGATAGCGATTGTAGGTGGCGGTGCAGGCGGCGTAGAATTAGCATTAAATATGCAATCTCGATTGGGGAAGGAAGAAGGAAGAGGGAAGAAGGAAGAGGGAAGAAGGAAGAGGGAAGAAAATTTATCATCAGAAATTCATTTGTTTCACAGCGGTGCTGAATTAATGCCTGCACATAACCATCAAGTGCGTCGCCGCATTCAAGAAATTCTCATCAGTCGCGGCATTCAATTGCATTTAAAGGAAAAAGTCTGTACTGTAAAAAAGATTGAGAGGGAAACCACTCTTCAATTCCCTATCGATTACCAAATTTCCTGTAAATCAGGTTTAGAATTAGACTGCGATCGCATTTTTTGGGTGACACAAGCATCGGCAGCCCATTGGATCGGAGAATCCGGTTTAGCAGCCGATTCAAACGGCTTTATCCAAGTCAACGATTGCCTGCAATCAGTCTCTCACCCCAACGTATTTGCGGCTGGAGATATCGCTGCGATGGTTAATTATCCCCGTCCCAAAGCAGGCGTGTTTGCCGTGCGTCAGGGCAAACCGCTGTTTGAAAATTTGCAGCAGTTTTTATTGGAAAAACCGCTGAAACCCTTTGCACCGCAGAAACAATACTTAGGGTTAATTGGTACTGGGAATAAAAGGGCGATCGCATCTCGCGGATCTTTCATGTGGGAATCGGCGCTGCTGTGGTACTGGAAAGATTGGATCGATCGCCAATTTATGCAAAAATTTAGCAATCTGCCCAAAACCCGCAATACCAAATAGCAATACATTCAGATATTCTCCTCTCTTCCTCTGCCTCAACAGCGTCAATAGCGGTAAATAAAAAAAGTCTTATTCAAAAACCCTTTAAGCTTGCTATAGTAATATCAGAAGTAAGAAAAACTAACTATGTTCAGAAAAATTGGATTTTGGGTGATTTGGATTGCATTTACCACCTACGCCTTTGTATTTGCACCACCCGACAGCCCAGAACAAACCATCACACTAATTACCAATCTTTCCACAGGCAAAATAGCAGACATCAACCCTTTAATTGTAGCGTTGTTCAACCTCATGGGAGTCTGGCCGCTCATCTACAGTTGTGTCTTATTTGCTGACGGCAGGGGCCAAAAAATACCTGCATGGCTATTTGCCACTTTATCCTTTGGCGTCGGCGCCTTTGCCTTGCTGCCTTATTTAGCCCTGCGCGAACCTAATCCAGAATTTCGCGGTCATAAAAATATCTTTTTAAAGATATTAGACTCCCGTTTTACTGGAATTTTCTTAACATTAGCTGCTGTTGGTTTAGTTGCCTTTGGCTTGACAAAAGGCGATTGGTATGATTTTTTTACCCAGTGGCAAACCAACCGTTTTATCCACGTAATGAGTTTAGACTTTTGTATGCTTTGCCTACTATTTCCTGCCTTATTAGGAGACGATATGGCCCGCCGAGGAATGCAGAATTCTACAGCATTTTGGGCGGTAACATTAGTGCCGCTGTTCGGGCCGCTGGCTTATCTGTGCACGCGCAAATCGCTGCCGGAAACTAATACTGAAACTGTTACGAATTAGACAGCCGTGCAGGGAAGTTTCAGTGTAATGTAGGAATTAATCACAAGTAATCAGACAAGAAACAGGCAAGATGCCTGTTTCATAACAATAAGTAAGTTTTATTGTGGGTCGTTGCTCCTAGTTGCCCGCCCATGAAAAACTGATTACAAATAGTGCAAAATCTGAGTATTAATCTAAATAATTATCTCCCAACCTCTAGCAAATGAAAAAATTTCCAATTGTTGGCATCACAACATACAACCGCTGTCCAGCAGGCGAATATCGTTTAAATGGAACTTATATTGATGCAGTTCAGGCGGCTGGTGGCATTCCGATTTTACTGCCGCCCAATCAATTAGATCCGGCTAGTATTTTGGATGCAGTAGATGGTTTGATTTTTTCCGGGGGCGGAGATATCAACCCAGAACTTTATGGCGGTTATGTCGATCGCACAGTTTACTCGGTTAATGCAGAACGCGACAATTTTGAATTAAGCTTAGCAAAGCTAGCTTTGAAGGCTGACATCCCTGTGTTGGGGATTTGTCGGGGAATGCAAATCCTGAACGTAGCCAGCGGCGGCAGTTTGGTGATTCACGTACCGGATGCTTACGGAGACGAGGTTAATCACGGATCGGGAATTCCCCCGCGCGCGATCGAGCATACCATTGAAATTGAGCCAACCAGTCGGCTAGCAAAAATTATGGGAAAAACTTCAACAACAGTTGTTTCCTGGCATCATCAAGCAGTGAGGAAGGTAACATCCGATTGGCAAATAGTAGCCAATGCACCTGACACTTTGGTAGAAGCAATGGAACACTGCTATCACCCTTGGATGATAGCAATTCAATGGCACCCAGAAATGTCGCCAAACTGTTCGTTCAACACTCGAATTTTTAAGGCTTTCGTAGAAGCAGCAGCTTCAAGATTTATGAATTATACCAAGTCTGCATCAAAGGCAATTCATACATTTTGATACTCACTTATTCTTGATAGTCAGTATCTATTTCAATATCCAGGGTATCTTCATCTATTCTGACATACAGAACATTCGGGCGACAGCAAACCTGACAATCTTCGATATAAGATTGTTCCATACCACCGCTGATATCAACAAAAGTTGTACTCGGTTCGCCGCAGAAAGCACAGTAATATTCAGCCGTTGTTTGCATCTTTCTCGCACTCTCTTTTTGTGACTTCGTGGCGGTAACGAAACATATCTGTTAACCGCATTTCCACCCACCAACCTAACAGCAAATCGACAATCGGGCCGCCCGGTATTGAAAATGCGATCGCATCTGTCAATCTAGTCTTGCCATTTTCTGAGGTAAACTCGTGTCGGTGAGTCCAACTTGCCATCGGCCCCTCAGTTTGTTCATCAACAAACAAGCGATATTGTTCGCACTCAGTGTGAGTCGCCACCCATTTTACAGGAATCGGCCCCAATAACAGGCGAAATTCCGATACAGCACCCACATCGAGTCCCCCTTCGCGGCGAATGATTTTCACCGGTTGCCAAGGCGGAGTCAAAAGTTGCAGAATGTCCGGCCTTTCGTGAAAGTTCCAGACGGCTTCAACAGTGGCATTAATCAGAGAGGAATATTTAAAATTAGGCATTGTATCTTTGGGCTAGACAGTTAAGTGCGATCGCGTTTCAGCATTTGCACTATTATCCTCTGTATCAGTACAAACAGCCACTGTTAGTTTCAATCCCAAAGCATTCAGCCAAGTTCCCAGATTGTAAATCGCATCACTTCCTTGTAGCGATAGCAATTCATCCAGTTTTTTTAAGTGTAATTCATATTCTTCTGGAGTCATTTTTGGTTCACCTAGAGCTTCAGCTACATTGCTGAGAGCAAGTCTGAGTAATGCTTCGTCAGGTTCTTCGCCTTCATCTAATTCAAAATGAGTTTCGAGATAGACTGCCGCATAACTGGGGCTTTTTAGCCGTGCCATCAATAAGTCATGATACGGTAAACTTTTAGGCATTTTTTTAACTCCTATAATCTGTCCAGTATTCTATTGCTTGGCGAATGTCTCGGTCTTGAGTGCTTTTATCTCCTCCGCACAGAAGAAGTATAATTGTTGTTCCTACTTGCCCAAAATAGATTCGGAAACCAGGGCCATAGTCTATCCTTAATTCAAAGACTCCATTTCCAACTGATTGACAATCTCCCAAATTCCCCAAAATAACTCGGTTAAGTCTTTTATCAATAATTGTTGAAATTTTGCTATCTCGGAGCGAATCATACCAGTTATCAAACGGCACTTGACCGTTTGAGGCAACATAACGCTGAATTTCCCTGGGTTGGACTTCTGCCATAATTGTATTATAGTAGGTCGCTCCTCATCTTATCTTAAACTGATTGCCAAGTGGGAGTCAAAAGTTGTAGAATATCCGGCGTTTCGTGAAAGTTCCAGACTGCTTCAACGGTGGCATTAATCAGCGACGAGTATTTAAAATTAGGCATTGTATCGTTGGGCTAGACAGTTAAGTGCGATCGCGTTTCAGCATTGGCAGTATTATCCTCTGTATCAGTACAAACAGCAACCGTTAGTTTCAATCTTTTGCATCCCGCTATTTCCTAAGTCGTCAACTGCAAATCCTTCGTCTTAAAATGACTCATCGCCTCAGCCAAATGCTTCTTCAAAGTCGCCTCTGGTAGCGGCCCTTTTAAATGACTCCAAGGCAAAACCTGCTCCAATTCCCACTCTTGAAAAACATAAAAATCCATCTCCGGCAACTGTCCCCGCAACTCCTTAAACGCCCGCCGATAACTGCCCAAAGTATCGCCGTAATGCCGCACTAATTCCAACAGCCGAGACAACCGCCGATCGCCCTTTGACAACAAACCCTGAACCACAGACCAGTTATAGCTTTCAGGTCTAAATTCAAAACCTAACTTACGCAATTCTTTATCTAAAAACTTCAGCCTCTTCTCCGCATCTTTATTCACTCCAAACCACTGAAAAGGAGTGTGAGATTTCGGGACAAAAGTGCTGCATCCCAGAGTCAACCGCAAACCGGGAACAGCTTTTCTAATCGCCCGCATCATCGCCACCGTCTCCTCTAAATCCTCCATTTCTTCACCGGGAATTCCCGCCATTCCGTAAAGTTTAATTCCCTTTAAGCCGCCAGCCTTAGCATTGATAGCAGCTTGAATAATTTCGTCATTTGTGAGTTTTTTGTTAACGATGTTGCGGAGGCGATCGCTCCCGCTTTCAACCGCAATTGTCACAGATTTACTGTCTCGGTTGGTCAATATTTCTGCCAATTTAACAGTCACTGTATTCGTCCGTACCGAAGAAAGACTCAGCCGCACGCCGTCGTATTTCGGATGATTTAAATGATCCAGCAACGCTTCAAATTCCGGGTGCTGAGTGACCGAAGCACCCAACAAACCCAAACGATTAGTCACAGCTAAACCGCGATCGATCGCCGGAATTAGCGAACCCTCCAAACTCGCAGTTCTAAACGGCAAAGTCAGATAACTTGCCAAACAAAAACGGCACATTTCTGGACAACTCCGAACCACTTCCACCATGTAAATATTTTCCCAAGCTGCTTTTTCTGTCACCACAGTGGAAGCAGATAAAGTATTGCCGCGATAAGTCTGTTTTTCAACCACACTGGGAATTCCCGAATCGACAGGCTGAATCGATTTGATCCCCTCCGTCGCATCCAGATAAGTTACTTCGTACAAACTGGGAACGTAAACTCCCGGAACTTGGGCTAAATGCCGCAATTTAGTTAATCTGTCTGCTTTACGGACTTCTTTACAAGCATCAATAAAATTGTCAATGAGATGTTCGCCATCTCCCAGCAAAATCACATCAAAAAAATCGGCAAAAGGTTCTGGATTAGCAGTAAAAACCGGACCACCGCCGAAGACGATCGGATGATTATCAGTTCGTTTGGACGCCCAAATCGGAATTTCTAGAGATTCCAATAAATTTAGAATATTTACATAGTCTAGTTCCCAAGAAAGCGAAAATCCCAGTAATTCTGGATTTCGGGGAAGTTGTTCCCGGATATCAGTAAATAAACGGCCCACTTCAATATCCGATCGCACAGCCAAAGTTGCCCACACTATCTGATAGCCGAGACTGGTAATACCCACGGTGTACTCGTTGGGAAAAGCAAAAATAGTGGGGATAGCATCAGTATCGGGCGTTGCGGGGGCAAATAGTAAGCGTTCTTGAGCAAAGGGATTAGGAGTCACGGGCAAATTTAGTTTTAACAATAGGTCTGTTCTTATCTCATTTTAAGCCATTACCAAAGTCATTGTAGGGTGCGTCAGGGTTGAATGTGGCGACCACAAACTAAGAATCTCCCCCCTGACGCACCCTATCGTTAGTTAGCTGTTACATCCGTTACATCCGAAGAAAGCGAATCTGTTGGCGAACTTCCTTCTTGCTTCTTCAAATTTACTCTGAAATAGAATTGTGATCGTCCTGAGTTCTCGGAGTAGTCGGAGTAGGCGGTGCACTGTGAAAAGTTGCAATCAGCAAACAGATAATCCCAGCATTAATAAACACATCCGCCAGATTAAATACCGGGAACCGAATGAGCCGAAAATCGATAAAATCTACAACATGGCCCGAAACAAATCGATCGATCCCATTCCCCAGTGCTCCCCCCAAAATCAAACCGTAGCCAGCTTGTTCCCAGCGGTTAATTCGCGGCCCGAACCAAGCCAGCACAATCAATCCCACACTAACGCCCAAAGACAGCCAGCGCAACCAAATCGCCCCGCCATTGCTGAACAGACTAAAAGCGGCACCTGTATTAACAACATAAGTGAAGTGAAACACCCCGGGTAACAGCGGCTGCGTCTGCGGAGGAACCGTCAAGTCAAAATTTTGTACCACCCAAAACTTAGTCAGGTGGTCTAAAACTAAACTGATAACAGCAGCAATCCAAAACCAGGGATTTCTTTTAAAACGCATGAATTAAGCAATAGAAAATGGGGCATCGGGCATGAGAGAATTTACTCCAATCTCACTTGTCATTGCGATCAGAATGCAGTGCAGCAAAGCAATCCCAGCCGCAGCGAGATTAATCTCCCGTTTGGCAATGATAGTATAACCTTATTTTGGACACTTACCAGTTACCTCTTCCTTCTTCCTTCTTCCTCCTTCCTTCTTCCTGAAATCCGTTACATCCGTTACATCCGTTACATAATCCGTTGCCGAACTTCCTTCGCAATTAATAAAACATCAATCGGCGCAAAGTAAATGACAGCACTGCGATCGCACAAACTACCGCCAATTGTCCCGGCAGGGGATAAACCGAATATTTAAGAATCTCATCGAATAAAGGTGTTTTTTTTGCCGGAGGCAGCCAGTAAGTAAAAATTAGATAAGTTAAGCCGATCGCGTGAACAGTGAACAAACCGCACAAACAGCTAAAAGCCATAGATTCCAGCCGCGAAGCCACCTTAAAAGCCACCCAGCCGCACACCCAAGCACCAGGCACAAAACCCAGCAAATACCCAAAACTCGCTTCTTTGAGATAGCCGATGCCGCCGCCTTGAGAAAAAACTGGCCACAAAGTTAATCCTAATGCCAAATAAGCAATTTGCGAGAGAGCCGCAGCATTTTTTCCCCCCATGCAGCCTACTAGCAAAACGGCTCCAATTTGATAGGTAACACCTAAAGAGTACGCCTGAAGTCCTCGATCGTCCCACAACCCAATAGGAATTGTGACAGATGCAGGCAAAAAAGTGCCTCCTATCGTCAGAAGCAAACCAATAACAGCCCAGATTAGTTCAATAGGAGCAGGCATTATAGCAGAAGAAAGAAGGAAGACCGAAGTTGCAATCGACCGTTTATGTTTGTGCACTTAAGAACGTCCTAACCGTCAGGGCGGTTGCCATATCATCAAACAGCATTCGTCAGGATGTATTTGTCAGATGCAAGCTTCAATGCCCGCAGCTTTTAAATTCTTAATACTAGCACTACTGTCAAAATAACCACCATTGTATGGTTTTCTGGTTCTCAAGCCTCGATCTTGTGATAATTTAATGGGGAATTTTTCGCTATCGGGCGATCGACTGCTTGTTTCCGTAGCTATTTCTATGCCCTATATCTTATAGAGTCACACTTGTCAAGCTCATAAATAACATTAATAATATTAATTAATATTAAATTGCGATTAAGTGTAAAGATTCTTAACCTAACCTTTACTTTTGCGCGCTATGCTGATGCGGGAGACCCATATAACGATCGCAGATTTTTTATACCTATGCTTTTTCGTCTCAACTTGATTAATCCAAACCGTTTGACTACTGCAATTTCCGCTATGGCGATCGCCCTCAGTGTAGCAGCTTGCACCAGTCCCAGCACAAACACAAGCAGCACCACCAGCCCCGGCGACACCGCAGCATCCCCCGGCGCTTCCCCCGTTGCAGCCACGGGCACCGCGGAAAACACCAAACTCGCCCTAGCCTCAGACGTAGCAATCACCGCAGCCGGCGCCTCATTCCCCGCCCCTCTGTACCAGCGTTGGTTTCAAGACTTCAACAAAATCAACCCCAAAGTACAAATTAACTATCAATCAGTAGGCAGCGGCGCCGGAGTCGAACAATTTACCAAAGGCACAGTAGACTTTGGGGCCAGCGACACCGGCATGAAAGACGACGAAATCGCCAAAGTTCCAGCAGACAAAGGCGTGATCTTGCTACCCATGACAGCCGGCAGTATCGTCATCGGCTACAACCTGCCAGACTTAACCGAACCATTGAAACTACCACGGGACGTTTACGCAGATATCTTCGCCGGTAAAATTACCAACTGGAACGATCCCAGAATTGCAGCCGCCAACCCGGCCGCTAAATTGCCAGACCAAGCCATCACCATCGTCCACCGTTCCGACGGTAGCGGTACCACCGCCGTCTTCACCAAACACCTGAGTGCCATCAGCCCCGACTGGAAAAGTGCAGTAGGCGACGGCAAAACAGTACAGTGGCCCGTAGGCGTAGGCGCAAAAGGCAACGAAGGCGTCACAGCCCAAATTCTGCAAACCGTAGGCAGCCTCGGCTACATAGAATACGGCTATGCCAAAAACAACAATGTCAAATTTGCATCTTTGGAAAACAAAGCAGGCAGCTTTGTCGCACCTACCGACGAATCAGCTTCTCAAGCTTTAGCAACTGTGCCGATGCCGGAAAACCTGCGAGCATTTATCGAAGACCCCGAAGGCGCTCAATCCTATCCAATTGTCACCTACACTTGGATGCTCGTCCCCAAAACAGTTACTGACCCCAACAAAGCCAAAACCATCGAGGCAATGGTTGAATACGGCTTAACTGAAGGTCAAAAAGTTAGTTCCGAATTGGGCTACGTTCCTCTACCCCAAAGCGTTAAAGAAAAAGTAGCAGCGGCCGCTGACGGCATCAGCCCAGACTACAAGATTGAGGTTGCAAAATAGTAACTGTTGACTGTTGACTGTTGACTGTTGTCCGTTGTCAGAGGGAAAAAAGCCCTTCGGCATTGCGCGTGCGGGTAAAAATCAGGAAGAACGAAGAGAGATATTTCTGTGGGGCGGGTTTTACCAGAAATATTTGTTAAAAAGTCAGGGGATTAATAAATCCGCCCCTCTTCTATGTAACAATCGGTGCATCTGTGTAGGGGTGGGTTTGACCAGAAATACTTGTTGAAAAGTCAGGGAATTAATCAACCCGCCCCTCTTTGATTTTATTTATGGTCTTTCTTTCTGCTTCGTTCTAGCTTTTTCCGAAACAGGCTATTTTCGGCTACTATATATTTGGTTTTTTTTCTATGATTTCAGATAATAACAGCGCTCGATCGCAGACCCGATCGCGCTCTGGGGCAGAAAAGTCCTTAGATCAAGGCTTTATCTGGCTCACGCGGATTTTGGGCATAGGAGTTGGTGTAATTTTGCTGGTAATCGCGCTCACCGTTGCTTATCGGGCTTTACCGGCGATTCAACAGTACGGTTTGGGCTTTCTGTTTGGCAGTAGCTGGAATCCGGTTAAAGAAGAGTACGGTGCGCTGCCGATGATTTACGGGACGATCGTCAGTTCCGCGATCGCGCTCCTAATTGCAGTACCATTAGGAGTAGGGACTGCCATTTTCTTGAGCGAGGACTTTCTGCCGCTACCAGTGCGTACAGCTTTAGTTTTTTTAGTAGAACTTTTAGCCGCCATTCCCAGCGTAGTCTACGGTTTGTGGGGAATTGCTGTATTGATTCCCATGATTACCACTCTCGGCAAGTTTCTCAACGGCACTTTCGGATGGCTGCCGATTTTTAGCACCTCGCCAGTTGGGCCGGGAATGTTACCAGCCGGAGTAATTTTGGGAATCATGACTTTGCCCATTATTACAGCTATCTCCCGCGACTCTTTGGCAAGTCTCCCGCCCGAATTGCGGCAAGCATCTCTAGGTTTAGGAGCTACTCGCTGGACTACAATTTTTAGAGTGCTCGTACCGGCAGCTTTTTCCGGCATTGTCGGCGGAATTATGCTTGGGCTCGGTCGCGCCATGGGAGAAACAATGGCTGCAACTCTGTTAATTGGTAATTCCAATCAGTTAAGTCTTTCTGTGCTAGCTCCGGCAAATACTATTGCTTCTCTGATGGCAAATCAGTTTGCGGAAGCCTCCGGGTTGCAAGTAGCAGCTCTGATGTACACAGGGCTAATTCTGTTTATTATGACACTGATTGTTAATATTTTGGCAGAGTGGATTGTCTCTCAAGTAAGAGCGAAGTACAACTAGAAGTTTGCCGCCATTTCCTACATATTTTTAGTTTATGTCAAATAGCGTCTCCGATGAGAATTCTTTGGTATCGAAAACAGGCAGTTTAAAGAAGGTTAAAAACAGCCCTCAAGCGCTGTTTGGTCTGGGGATGACTGTACTGGCTGGAGCTAGTCTGGCCATCACTCTGCTGCCTTTGTTTGCAGTTCTTTCCTATGTCACCGTACAAGGTTTCAATCGCCTGAATTTAGACTTGTTTACCAAGCTGCCACCGCCGCCCGGACTATCGGGAGGCGGTATTGCTAATGCAATTCTCGGTACATTGATGACGGTGGGAATTGCTTCTTTAATTGCTGTTCCTTTTGGTGTATTGGCAGCAGTTTATTTGTCGGAGTTCAGCAGCGGCCAAGTAGCTCGCTGGGTACGCTTTGCTACTAATGTCCTCAGCGGCGTTCCTTCGATTATTGCCGGGGTATTTGCCTACGGTTTGTTCGTGGTAAATATGGGAGGTTTTTCGGCAATTGCAGGGGGTGCGGCGTTGGCTGTGCTGATGTTGCCCACGATTGTGCGGACTACTGACGAAGCTCTACAAATCGTCCCGCAAGATATTAGATGGGCGTCGGTTGGTGTGGGTGCTTCTAATTATCAGACGGTGTTGCAGGTGGTTTTGCCTGCGGCCATTCCAGCTATTTTAACGGGCGTGACGCTGGCAATTGCTCGCGCTGCTGGAGAAACTGCTCCTTTGATTTTTACGGCGCTGAATTCGCCTTTTTGGCCGGCAGGATTTGATAAGCCAACTCCGAGTCTTTCGGTTTTGGTGTACAACTTTGCAACGGTTCCTTTTAAGGCACAGAAAGAATTGGCTTGGGCGGCATCTTTGATTTTGGTGATAATGGTTTTGCTGACGAGTATTCTTTCTCGCTGGGCTACTCGCCAAAAAGTTTATTGAAGGAAGAAGATTCTTCGACTTGGCGAACGGGTAAAAAGAAGGAAGAAGGAAGATTTTCCTTATCTCCAACTTTCCCACTCTCATCTTCTCCTTATTTTGTAAAATTCGATTGGATACTTACCTGTATGATGATGGATTTAGACAAGCAAACGGAAACAGTTTTACGGACAGAAAATATCAATATTTTTTACGGCGCTTTTCACGCGGTTAAAAATGTTTCAATGGAGATTCCTAAAAATCGCATTACTGCCTTGATTGGGCCGTCTGGCTGCGGTAAAAGTACAATTCTGCGATGTTTTAACCGGCTCAACGATTTAGTGAGCGGTTTTCGTTTAGAGGGTAGAATTGATTACCACGGTCAAAATCTTTACGATCCCGATATTGATGCTGTGGCGGTGCGCCGCAAGATTGGGATGGTGTTTCAAAAGCCGAATCCTTTCCCGAAATCGATTTATGACAATATTGCTTACGGTGCGAGGGTAAACAATTATAAGGGAGATATGGATGAGCTGGTGGAAAAATCGCTCAGCCAAGCTTATTTGTGGGATGAGGTGAAGGATAAGTTGAAGCAAAGCGGTTTTTCTCTTTCGGGTGGCCAGCAGCAGCGTTTGTGTATTGCTAGGGCGATCGCGATTAATCCTGATGTAGTGTTAATGGATGAACCTTGCGCTTCTCTTGACCCGATTTCTACGATTAAGATTGAGGAGTTGATGCGGGAACTCAAGGAGAAGTATACGATTGTGATCGTTACTCACAATATGCAGCAGGCTTCTCGGGTTTCTGACCTGACTGCTTTTTTCAATGCTAAACTTTCTGACGATGGGAAGCGGTTTGGCTATCTTGTGGAGTGTGATAAGACTGAGGTAATTTTCCAAAGTCCGAAGGAAGAGTCTACTTTAGATTATGTGAGTGGCCGTTTTGGTTGATTACCCGACAGGTTGAAACAATCGGGCTACACAAACTCTCGTCCCTCTCTAAGGGATGAAAAGAATTTAATTTGCTGAGTATGGTAACGACAAAAAAAACTGCGTAAAAGTTTTGTCAATTTAGAATCCCGCTTTCTTGGAGAAAGCGGGATTCTGGATTTTATGATTAAAAGCTCGATCGTACTTTTTGCAGATATAAGCCGCTGATTTTTGTGAAGAAATGCTCGAAGAGTTCACATATTCTTCATCCAATGCTTGAACAGGTTTTCTTTAACCATGTTTTGCCGCATAACTTCGAGCAAGTATTCCTGAGCTTGGTCTTGGCTTAACCTTTTTACTTCTTCGCGCAGCACTTGAAGTTTGAACTGCTGTTCCATGCTGAGGCTGGTTGTAGGCATATCCATAAATCGCTCCTCCAGTTTGCTGAGATTGATGCGAAATTGATCGGAATGACGTTTCGCAGGATTTGTTGTGTCTCCTACATTGTAAACTATCATAACATTCACTTGACAATATGTCCAAAGTAGACATTTTGAGACTAATTTGTGTAGCAAAAGTACATCTAAGTGGGGGGAGCTCTATCATAAAAAGGCGTCAACACCGGGAAGCATAAGCCAAAGGAGCTAGTTCGTATGGATGCAATGGAGTTTTTTCAAAGCAGTGCTGGGGAGTGGCATTCTCAGCGCAGCACTCACCACCTCGCTTTCCGCCAAGCGGAGATTGGGGATTCAAATATTCAGGTAACAGCCCTAGCTGCCGATGACGCTAGAGTCGCGGAGATTTGCAAGATGCACGAAGTAGATCCGAGCCGGGCTGCTGGGGGGGCTTTTGTGACATGGCACGGCTCGATGGCGTGGGATAAGGATGATGAGAATCATAAAGGGTCTACCGTGTTCGCGATCGTCCCCGATCCTGAAAATCCCCGGCAGGGCTTGATGTTGCGCGAACGAGGCTATGCGGAAATTGTGCCTGTGGCTGGCCGTTTTGAGATGGATGACGAGGATGGGCTGCTGCTGATTACGGAATACGAGACGATGAGTTCGATCGAGCGTTTCTGGTTTGCTAATCCGAACGTGCGGATGCGGACGAGTACCGTAAAGCGCTTTGGCGGTTTCAGCACATCGACTTTTTGTACCGAAATTCGGGTGCAACCAGACTCGGATGGAACATCAGAAGCAGCAGGAGATCAAGTACCCGCCAGCGAGTTTTATTCGGCTCTGGGCTGGTAATTTGTAAGCTCGTTCCCCAGCTCTTAAGCTCGTTCCCCCAGCATTGCCTGGGAAAGCTTGGCGGGAGCCGTTTGCCTCCTGTTTGACGAGGCAGAGCCTCGCCGAGTGGCGTTCCTGCCCGCTTCCGGGGGACGAGCCTTCTTTCTGCCTAACTTCCCTCTCCCCTCTTCCTTCTTCCTTCTTCCTTCCCCAAAGTCAACAAATGTTACAGATTGTTGCAAAAATTCAGGAAAATCAGATTTAGATTGCGGGAATCCCCTAATCTGTATGTTGGTTAGTTGTATCCGTTATGCTGGCAGCTCACGGTGTCAACTATTTGTGAAATTTGAGATAACGGAGATTTTAACGTGGCGCTTCCTTTATTAAGCTACGCCCCCAAGAGCCAAAACCAGCGCGTTGCTGGTTTTGAAGTGGGGAGCGACGAGCAGCCGAGAATTTTCACAACTGAAAATGTGCTCTCGTCTGGAGACATGGAAAATTTGATTTGGGCTGGATATCGCCAGATTTACAGCGAACACCAAATCCTCAAGAGCAACCGCCAAAAGTCTTTGGAGTCGCAACTCAAGTTCGGCCAAATTACTGTGCGGGACTTTATTCGCGGTTTGGCGACTTCTTCTCCTTTCTTGGAGCGGAATTATCAAACTAACAGCAATTACCGGTTTGTAGAAATGTGCGTGCAGCGCGTTTTGGGCCGGGATGTGTACAGCGAGCGCGAAAAGATTGCTTGGTCGATCGTGGTAGCAAATAAGGGGCCTCAAGGCTTTATTGACGAGTTGGTCAATAGCGAAGAGTACCTGGATAAGTTCGGCTACGATACCGTACCTTACCAGCAGCGCCGAATTTTGCCTCAGCGAGTTGGAGGGGACACTCCTTTCAACTTGAAGACGCCCCGCTACAGCGAATACCACCGTTCGCAGCTTGGCTTCCCGCAAATCATCTGGCAGACTGGCGTGCGCCGTTTTGTTCCTCAAGAGCAGCAACCGAAGGCTGGCGATCCGTCGAACTATTTGGGTATGGCGCGCAATATGCCCCTGCCTGCTACTCCGCCGCAGCGCGTGCCTCTAGCTAATATCAATATCGACACGATGGTTCCCCGTCGCCGGTAATTGATGCTGCCCTGATGCGATTATTTGTGTCGGGCCGACTGAATCGATCGGCTTTTAGGCTGAGAGAGTTTTGAGTCTTGAGTTTTGAGGTTTGAGTTTTTTGCTAAACTTGGAATCCAAAACTCGGGACTCATAATTTTTTGTCATTAGGAAGAAGGAAGAGGGAAGTTCGGCAACGGATTGTGTAACGGATGTAACGGATGTAACGGATGTCAGTCCGATGTCCGTCGGAAGAGGGAAGAAGGAAGAAGGAAGAGGGAAGAGGGAACAGGGAAGAGGGAACAGGGAAGAAAAATAATTCGACCTTTTCTCATTGTCAACTCTAAGTGCATAGGTGCATTTATGCAGCCGCAATATAACGAAGATGCTGGACAACCATTGCGCCGCCATGCTAAACAGCTTCGTGCCAAAGCCTTATACAGGTACGGTGCCGCGACAGGGCTAGTGTTGTTGCCACTGCTGGTATACGCGGTAGCACCTTTTGCTCCTTTATTTTTGGTCGCGGCTCTTGTGATAGGGGCATTAATCGCCCTTCCGTTAATTGAGGACGGGAAAACGTTTTGGAAGTCGTCTCAGAGATTTGACCAAGGGGCCTGTGGTGAAGAAAAGATTCAGCAAGTTTTGGAGTCCCTAATCCAATCTGGATGGATAGCTGAGTACAACTTAAGATTGCCGGAAGTAGGCGATATCGATGTGTGGCTGCGATCGCCTAAAGGGGTCAATTTTATCCTTGATGTGAAGTCTCACTCAACCGTAGTTCTGTTGGATGGCGATGTGCTCAAGCGTCTATCTTACGGGAAATTGAGAGATTTTGAGAAAGACTTTCTGGCACAGATTGCCAAAGAAGTCACAGCTATCAAAAAAGCTAAGAAGTTAACCAAGGTCACTCCAGTAGTTGTATTTAGCGATGCCAAGGTGAGTTTTAGCAACACAAAGAAGATTAGGGGTGCTTACGTCATGGAACTGGGCAATCTGGTGTCAGGGTTGCAAGAACTCGATCGCACCTAGAGGAGTAGATAAGATTGGGAGAAATGAGAGCAACGGCTACATTGATATGTTTGACATCAACAAATTTGCACAGACCCGTAACATCCCAGACTTGTACTAGCATCTAAGTGATACTGGTGCTATTAAATAAATTTAAGGTAGAAACAATATCCTAGAGGGAATGTTGAACAAAGCAATCAAGGTAGATAAAATTCTCAACGCCTGATGGCGACTTTCCCTAAAAGCTTTGCTGACTGCTATACCAACTATCAAATATTAGCCCGCAACCGCAATATTTTTAGCAGGGTGTTGAATTGATCGGGCAAAGGTGCGATCGCCTCTATTAATTCTCCTGTTACGGGATGCTGCAATGTCAGCCGCCATGCGTGGAGGGCTTGTCCGGTTAAATTGACGCCGATCGAACGGTTGGAACTGTACATCGGGTCGCCGACAATGGGATGTTTTATTTCGGCTGTATGCACGCGAATTTGATGGGTGCGGCCTGTTTCTAATTGATAGTGCATTAAGCAATAGTTACCAATTCTTTCTTTGATTTTCCAGTGAGTAACTGCGGGGCGACCGCCTTTTTCTACTGGTACTACCGCCATTTTTTTGCGGTCTGTGGGATGCCGCCCGATGGGTAGGTCTATTGTGCCTGTTTCGGTGTTAGGAGCGCCGTAAACTATGCCTAAATATTCGCGGCGGGCGGTTTTAGTTTTGAGTTGGGCTTGCAGGTGTTGGTGGGCTATGTCGGTTTTGGCGATCGCGATCGCACCTGTTGTATCTTTGTCTAATCTGTGTACGATTCCCGGCCGCTGAACTCCACCTATTTCTGCTAGGGGACAGTGGGCTAAGAGGGCGTTGACTAATGTACCGTCTTGGTGTCCGGCGGCTGGGTGGACGACTAATCCGGCTGGTTTGTTGATGATAATTAGGCTGTCGTCTTCGTAGAGAATGTCGAGGGGAATTGCTTCGGGCTGCAAGTTTGTGGCTTGGATTTCGGGTAGGATAATTTGGATGCGATCGCCCGTTTTTACTGATATTTTTTTCGAGGTGCAGGTTTCGTCGTTGACTTTGACGTTGCCTTGTGATATGAGAGTTTGGATTCGCGATCTGGATAAGTCCGGTATCTGGTTTGACAGCCAAATATCTAATCGCTGATTGACATTACTGCGATCGAATTCCTCTGTATTTTCTACTGTGTAAATCTGTGCCGCAGTGTCTGTTTCTATCATTTACTTTTTACTATTTTTTGCCAAGTGTGTAAAGCAAATATCTTCATCATAACATCTGTGAGTTAGTTCGCGATCGCACGGGCAACGAGAAACCGGGTTTTTTCACCGCAATACTTCGTTTCTGCCCGCAGACTGGGTAAAAAACCCGGTTTCTTTGATCGGAGTGGTTAAGTCGTTTGAGTATAATCGTCAATTCTATCGACAATTATCGCAGTGGCCGCAGCGCATTGATTTAGCTTCCTTGGCAAACCCAAAAGCTTGCAGCAAAAATTGCCACCTGCACTCGCGATGTTTGAGATATTTAGCCATTTCTTCCGCTGCGGTAAAACTTAACTTTTCTGATTTTTGCTGTGGAGATTTATCGATCGCATAATTAAAAGGATCTTGCCATGTTAATTGTCCGCTGCTGTGCAAGATTGAAAAGGCGATCGCACTTTCGGGAAATTCGCGGGAAACTGCTTCTATATCGCCTTTAACTGGCAGTTTTTTGGCTAATTGCTGAGCTTCTCGATATTGCGATCGCAATTTATCTTGAAAAAATTGCCCTCTTTGTTTATCTTCGGGATAAAGCAAACCCGTCGGTTCGCTAATCAATGTCAGGGCGATTGCCGATTTGCCGTCGCGTCCGCCTCTACCAATTTCCTGAATGTATTCCGATAAGAGCAAAGGTGCTTGAAAGTGAACAACCCACCGGACATCTGGCTTGTTAATTCCCATCCCGAATGCTGAGGTACAAGTCACGAATTTAATATCATTGTTCAGCCAAGCTGTTTCTATTTTTCGTCGTGATTCTGGACTCAAACCTGCATGATAGGCTGCTGTTTCATAACCTGCTGCGTCCAACAAATCCGCCAAATTTTCGCTATCTTTTCTAGTGCGGACATAGACTAAACCTGCTTGTTTTTGTCGCTCTTTGATAAAGTTTAATAATTGCTGCTTGCGTCCTCTCGGCGTCCAGACAGTCTGCACTTGCAGGTGCAGGTTAGAACGGTAGGGACTTAGCAGAAATGCTTCGGGTTTTTGCAGTTGCAAGACATTTTTGATTGTCTGCTGTGCTTCCGGGTTGGCGGTAGCGGTGAAAGCGGCGATCGCAATTTTACTGTTTGCTGGTTTAGCTTTCAACAAAGCCGACCGCACAGTTCCTAAACGGCGGTAAGCTGGTCGGAATGTATCGCCCCACTGCACTAAACAGTGAGCTTCATCTAATATTAAACCGTTGATTTGGAGCTGTGGCTGACTGAGAATTTCCCAAACAGGTTTGCTGAGTAATGTTTCGGGAGACAAGTACAGCAATCTTAATTTTTTTTGTTGCAGCGATTGCATAGTTTGTCGGCGCTGCGCTGTAGGCAATTGACTGTGGAGGAGGGAAGCAGGAAGATTACGATCGCGCAATTCTTGCACTTGATTTTCCATCAGTGCGACTAACGGCGAAACTACCAAAGTTAACCCTGTTTGCAACAAAGCTGGCAGTTGAAAGCAGATTGATTTGCCACCACCTGTCGGCATAATTATAATTGTATCTTTTCCGGCTAATAAACTACCGACGATTTCTCCTTGGGGTGGTCGAAAGTCGTCGTATCCCCAGATTTTTTGGAAGGCGGCGCGGGCTTGATTTAATGATGTTGGTTCGGGTTGGTATTTCATTTGATTTATTCCCAAATCAGACGTAATGTGAGCAGTGCGTGTCCTACATAATTAAATTTTGTGTAAGTCTTGATGTACCAATAAACCAGGTGGCTGGTTTTATAGTATGCAAGTATCGAGCAGAATAACTGTTAATTTAATAACAGTTAATAATTTTACTTTTTGAATTATGAACGCAAACACGTTAAGCGAAGTTTTCAGCTATCGGCAAAAGACTTATGATCTTTTCGATACCGTATGTCTAGCAGAAGCAGTGCATGAAGATGGTTTTGCGCTGATTCCTGGTGTACTCAGTCCCTCGGAAGTGGCGCAAACCAAGGAAGCACTCGATCGCCTGCAACCCTTTGGACTCGATGGTAGCAGTTGGAGTGAATTGAACCAGCATTTTAAGTGCGTTTTTAATCGCGATCGGCTGTGGCTTTCCTATGTCGATCGACCGGGTATAATTGAGTTAGCAGAAGCATTAATGGGCAGCGATTGCCACATTATCGGCATGACTGCGTGGAAAAGCGGGCCCGGTTATGATGGTTGGCGCGTCCACGTCGATCAGGTGTTTGTACCCGTGCCCGAAAGCGTGTTTGCCGATCGCACTTTTCAACTCCCGGTATTGATTTGCACGGCTCATTTTTATCTCAGCGATGTCACAGAAGAGCTCTGTCCTACCTATATTATTCCCGGCAGTCATAAATCTGGTCGCAAACCCGATCGCGGGGAAGAAACTTGGAACGGACACTCCCCAGAACCAGTTTTGTGCAAAGCAGGAGATGTGCTGTTTTTCCGCAGTGAAATTTGGCACTCCGGCGGCAAAAATACGACAACAGATGGAACTCGCTACTTACTGCAAGTGCATTATTCCCACCGCAACATCGCGCAGAAATTTTCGCCTTGGCCGTGGCAGTTCAATCCCGAAATTCTCGCTACCGCTAGTGAACGGCAACTGCGACTTTTGGGTAAACATCCTGAGTCAAATTACGGTTAAAATACATTGCTAATTTTGTTTGAGGGGCGATCGATAAATAAACAAACGGGAAATGTCATATTTATTTGAGAGTGGGAGTTTTGGATTTGAGATTACGATCAATTCTAGAGGCTGGTAAATCTCCGAATATCTTGAGCAATCCAAAATCCAAAATCCACAATCTAAAACCGCCTAAGATTGACCGTCACGGCGGCCGAGTTCGTAAACGCCGCCGCCAATACAGGCGATCGTACCCATAGATACCGCCCAACCAGTGCCTAGAGAAAATTCTACGCCCCAATTGCACAATCCGCCCACAATCAAAAAGGGCACAATACTCAACAGCGAAGCGTAAAAGGCATTTTGAGCTTCTCTGGCTTGGCGGGTTCTTTCAAACTCGGCTTCCGAGGTGTAGAGGGATCTCTCTGCAAAATTCATCCAGCGGTTGAGTTGCAGGATTACCCATTCTGTCACGGGCGACAGGCCCCAGTACAGGGCCAAAGACCACAAGGACGCACCGGCGATCGCAGTTGCATCTATGGCAAAACTAAAGGGAAAAATTTCAGTAAGCATTGCTTGATGTGTGTTATGAATTTGAGATGTTGGATGACATCCAAAATCCCCGAACTTAACTATAGTGTCAAGCAAAAGCTCGATCGAATTCAACCGCAGCACGAATTCCTCGGCCAATTTTTTTTATCACCCCTGGGCATTTACCCGGAAGCCTTGACAGGGGTTTTGGATGGAGTAAGATACACGTTGTTGATAAACTGATTCGCGATCGCGGGTAGAGCTCAAAGCCAATCTTGCAGCGAATTGGCATAATTTACATCTTGCACCCTTCTGAGAAACGGGCAAGATGCCCGTTCCACAAAGAATGATTTTTTTGTGGGGGGGGCCGGAAAGCCCGCCCCTGAAAGCTTTATTGACAAGGGTGCAAGATGTGAGCCTAAAAGACAACGCAAACTCGCACACACATTTAACTTTGAGCCGTGAAAAAAATCCTGCAAGACTCTAGAGGCCCGCTGACGGCAAAACGCTTTTTTCGTCTCAGACATATGCTGCTGCTGGCACTTTCGATCGGCATTGTGTTGATCAGCCCTTATTTGCAGCAGCAGGTGGTCAAAGCTCAGTCAGGCTTACCAAGCAGAGTAGCGACGGGTAATTTGTGGCAAGAAGCTTCTTTTCCAGTCGAAAACTTTGAAACATACACTTCCGCCTTCGGCCCCCGTGGCGGGGATTTTCATTACGGTTTGGACTTGGCCGCCCCGGAAGGCAGCTATATCCGCAATTGGTGGGGCGGGCAAATTGTGGAAGTTTGGGAAGATGGCCGGTGCGGCACTGGTATGGTGGTGCGATCGGGAAATTGGGAACACATCTACTGTCACCTCAGAGGCCGAGTGCTAACGGCTAACGGCGGGCGTTATTATACCGATCGCGAAGGTACCGTGCAAATTTGGCAGGGTCAAACAGTGCCTGCGGGTGCGAGAATTGCCAGAGTTGGGATGACGGGCCGCACGAGTGGGCCTCACTTGCACTGGGGATTGAAGTACGGCGGCCGCTGGGTAGACCCGGCTTTGGTACTCCGGGAAATGTACGCGCAACAATCTTAATTAGTCATTAGTCATTAGTCATTAGTCATTAGTTAGTAGCCATTTTTCTTGGTTTGTAGTAAGGACTAAAGTCCTGATTTTTTCGAGAATGAGGAATAAAGTCCTCACTACAAACTTGAATAACTAATGACTAATGACTCTTTACGTTGGTGCCAACTCTTTTTTGGTCAACTCGGTGTACCGCTCGACAATTTGGCGGAATTCATCGCCGTCGATCGTTTCTTCATCCAACAGCGCTTCGACAAGTTTGTCTACCAAAGCGCGGTTTTCGCGGATAATTCGGCGAGCTTCTTCGTAGCACTCAAAGGCAATTTCCCGGACTTGCCGATCAATCTTAATTGCCATGTCTTCGGAATACTCGGATCGCGAATTCCAGTTTTGGCCCAAAAACACCTCATTGTTCGGACTTTCCAAAGCCACAGGCCCCAAATCCGACATTCCATAAAGCGTTACCATCTCCCTCGCGAGACTGCTAACTTTTTTGAGATCGCTACCGGCACCGGTGTCGATTTCAGCATCGCCATAAATTTCTGCTTCCGCCGCGCGTCCCCCCAAAGCTACTTTAATTCGGTTTAACAGCAAAGCCCGACTCCTCAAACCTTCGCTGTCGAGCATTTCGTCGTCAAGCACAAAGCTAGTAAAGCCTTCGACCCCGCCGGAACGCGGAATAATCGTTACTTTTTCAACTGGATCGGCATTTTTGAGCATGGTCGCGACTAGGGCGTGTCCGACTTCGTGGTATGCTGTCATCCACTTTTTCTTGCTGTCGAGCAGCGGGTTGAGGGTAAGCCCGATCGTGATCCGGTCGATCGCGTCGTGAACTTCTAAGTTAGTAATCGTGTCTTTGCGACGCCTCGCGGTAAGAATTGCTGCTTCGTTGAGCAAGTTTGCCAAGTCGGCGCCGGAAAAGCCGGGAGTGCGGCGGGCGATCGTGTCTAGGGCAACTTCTGGGTCGAGTTTTTTGTTGCGCGCGTGAACTTGCAAAATCCCCAAACGCCCTTTGTAACTGGGTAAATCTACCGTTACTTGGCGATCGAACCTGCCGGGCCGCAGCAGGGCGGTATCGAGTACGTCGGGCCGGTTAGTAGCTGCAATCACAATCACGCCACTGTTACCCTCAAAGCCGTCCATTTCTGTCAGCAACTGGTTGAGAGTTTGTTCGCGTTCGTCGTTGCCGCCGCCGATACCAGCGCCGCGCTGCCTTCCTACGGCGTCTATTTCGTCGATGAAGACGATGCAGGGGGCATTTTCTTTAGCTTTGCGGAACAAGTCGCGGACGCGGGAGGCGCCAACTCCGACAAACATTTCGACAAATTCGGAACCGGAGATGCTGAAGAAGGGGACGGCTGCTTCGCCTGCGATGGCTTTTGCCAGCATGGTTTTACCGGTTCCGGGAGGCCCGATTAACAGAACTCCTCTGGGAATTTTGGCGCCGATGGCGTTGAAGCGTTCGGGTTTTTTGAGGAAGGTTACGACTTCTTGCAGTTCTTCTTTAGCTTCTTCGATGCCTGCTACGTCGTCGAACATCACGCCGGTTTTGGCTTCCATTTGGAAACGGGCTCGGGATTTGCCGAAGTTCATGGCATTTCCTTGAGATTGGGTCGATCGGCGCAGGATTGCCATCAACACTGCCAACACTGCAAAAATCACTAGCAAGTTTACTACTAAACTGACTGCGGCGGCGTTGTCGGCTGTTTGTTTGACTTCAAAGTCAATCTTTTTGGCGCGGATTTGCGAGTACAGTTCTCGGTTGTTGTAGTCGAACAGACTAACTGATTGGGTTTGATCGCTTTTTTGATTTTTTAGCCTAACCTTGGCAGTTTTTTGAGTTTCGTCTACTTCGACTCTACTGACTTGCCCTTTTTCTATGTTGTCGATCAGTTGGCTGTAACTCATGGTGTTTGGCGCGCTCTCGGCAAACACCGGGGTCGAGAGCAATATTCCTTGAGAAATCACCATACTGCCCAGGATACGCCAAAGATTCCGTCCTGGAATTGATTTTTTAGGATTCTGGCTCGATTTGTCTTTGTTTACAGCTAGATGCCCCAGCCATGCGTGTTTCCAAGAATTTTTCATATTGCTTTGCCCAAGGTTGAAGACTGCCAAGATTGACCGCTTGTGGTTTGCTACGTTCATTTATTTTAACAAGATGGCGGGTGTTGGATGGGTTTATCTCTCGCGGGCATCTTAAGAAACCCCTCAAAATAGTGGCTTGTGAACGCTCCGAGTCTGTTTTCCCTGACCGGGCTTATGAGCACTCACCCCTCCTACCCATAACCTTCTATTCTTCCTTCTATTTTCTACATCGGAAACTTTACTTGACAGTTGCCGATCGAACTTGCTATGTTAATCATACTCGTAATGAGTACGCTTTAGTAAATCTGTTTTTGTTTTTAAGCTTTATGGTAAAAATTGTCGGCATTGGTGGAAGTTTGCGGGCTGGCTCCTACAGCCAGTTAGCGTTGAAGGTGGCAGCAGAACGGGCGCAAGCCCTGGGCGCGGAAATTGAAATATTCGATTTGCGATCGCTCAAGCTGCCATTCTGCAATGGTGAGAATGATTATATCGATTACCCCGATGTGGAAAAGCTGCAGAATGCGGTTAAGCAAGCCGACGGCTTGATTTTGGCAACGCCGGAGTATCACGGCAGCATCAGCGGTGCTCTCAAGAATGCCCTGGATTTGATGAGTTTTGAGCATTTGGACGGGAAAGTTGCCGGTTCGATCAGCGTTTTGGGAGGGCAAGTTAACAGCAACGCACTCAACGATTTGCGCGTGATTTTGAGATGGGTGCACGCTTGGGTAATTCCCGAACAAATTGCGATCGGACAAGCTTGGAAAGCTTTTAGTCCTGATGGTAAATTGTTGGATGAAAAACTGTCTGAAAGGTTCGACGAATTTGCTCGGAGTTTGGTAGAAAATACGCGGAAGTTGCGCGGAATTTCGTAATTTTATCTCATGACAAATGCAGTCCGGGACGCAACTGGCCTATTCTTCGGATGCGTCAGTTGCAATAATTGCTCGATTTGAAGCGGTTTTGTCTCTAGTAGAGCAGCCGACAAGCTGTAATGTTAACTGTTAACACTCAACAGTCAACAGAGCTAAAATGGCATATCGATCATGTCTCCGAAAGGATGGGGTACGTCGAGCGGCATTCTTCCGGGTTTTGACTCATATTTGTCTATCCACTTTTTGGCCAATTCCAAAGCTTCCTCCTCAGTCTTGGCATTTTGGACGGCGACGTGGCGGTTGCCGCGGCTATCCCAAACTTCGACGTAGAAAACTTTCTGGGATTGAATAATCCAACCTTTATAAGTGTCTGCTGGTTCCATAGTTAGAATCCTAAAATAATCGGGCGGGGAGTTCCAGTGGCGAGCTAATTGTAAATATTGCCCTGCATAAAATGAATTTTACGGGGGTTTCTATAGTATTTTTGGAAAAAAGTCAGTTTTACGGTTAACCTCATGACCCGACTCCTGAAGCAATTATTTAACTGGAGAAAATATCTCCAACCTTTGGCGGCGACGATCGCGATCGCCCTAATCGCATCCCAGATGGCGGTATTGCCGGCATTGGCGACTGGCGTGTACGAAATGCCCCTGTTGTCGGCGGGCGATCGAACTTGGGTGTTCGACAAAGGCGACGTGCTCAGCCGCAGCAGCGAAAGCAATATCAGCAGCGTGCTCGACAACCTGGAAAACAAAACAGGGAAACAAGTCCGATTTGTCACCATCCACCGCTTAGACTACGGCGAAACGACTGCCACTTTCACCGACCAACTGTTTGAACAGTGGTTTCCCGCAAAAGAAGACCAGACTAATCAAATTTTACTCGTTCTCGACACTGTTACCAACAGCGCGGCAATTCGGACGGGGGAAGGGGTGAAATCCCTGCTAACCGATGAAATTGCCCAAAGTGTAGCTGGGGAAACCGTGCAAGTCCCGCTGCGGGAAGCGAATAAATACAACGAGGCATTTGCGGCTGCAAGTACGCGCATTGCAACTGTTTTGTCGGGCGAACCCGATCCGGGTCCTCCTGAAGTTGTTGACAACATTCAAGTTGAAGGCACGTTTAAAAAAGCTGAAGAAACAGACCAAGGCAATGCCACAGTTGTTGTGGTTGTGCTGTTGGTGTTGGCGACAGTGATTCCGATGGTGACTTATTTTTGGTATCAAGGTTTTTCGTGATCGGGTGCTGATAAATTCGATCTGTTGCCGTTTTGTCCAGAAATTAAGGCAGGGCTGCACTAATCTTGAACGTATTCTCGATCGCTCAACAATGCAATTTCTGCCCGTACAAATTCCCGTCCCAGATAAGCCGCGTGATCTAACATTGTCACCGGACAGGGGCGGGTTTCTTCTAGGATTTTGACGCAAAGTTCTTTGGCGGTTCTGCCGGTAAAAAGTGTGGCCTCAGTGCGTTCTACTTTGCCGCGGGCGGGGATGGGTTTGCCAGTTTCTGGATCGACGGCGAGGCCTCGATCGTCGATGATGTTGGTGAAATGTTTGGCACAAATTAAGCTGGTTTCGCGATCGAGATAGATGATGAAGTAGCCGCCTGGATCGAGGTCGATGTGGCGTTTGGATAGCTTGTCATCAATTGCGGTGAGGTTTTCCAAGGTTTGACTCATGGTTGGTGAAAGGAAGTAAACAATAGCTATATTTTTTTTGCTATTTCTAGTTTAGTCGGCTGCGGGACAAGTTTGGCAGCTTGGTTGGTTGAATGCCGGGGGAAATTTCGGGCGATCGACAATTCCTGCAATTTGCCGATCGCTCCTATGCTACAGTCGATCGGACTGGACAGATAAATTGATGAGTAAACTTAAGACGCGATCGCTGTTAGAGCCCCGACTTCTTGAAGAAGTCGGGGCTCTGAGCATTCTGTTTTTTTAGCCGTTGCTCACTTATCTATGATGCAAAATTGGTTATTATTGTATAGATGATTTGGTTGTGTTAAAGCTGAGCCAGAATGAAATTTATAGATTTGTTTTCAGGAATAGGAGGTTTCAGACAAGGGTTTGAAAAAAATGCCTTTAAATGTGTTTTTTCCTGCGAAATTAACAGCAAATGCCGACAAGTTTACGCGGAAAATTTCGGTGAGGTTCCTTTTCCCGATATCAGTAAAATTAATCCCACCGATTTAGTAGACTTTGATATTTTAGTCGCAGGGTTTCCGTGCCAACCTTTTAGCATCTGTGGCAAAAAGCTGGGTTTTGAAGATACTAGGGGCACGCTATTTTTCGAGATTTGTAAAATTATCAAAATAAAGCAACCTCAAGTAATTGTTCTCGAAAATGTCAAGCACTTAATCCATCATGACAAGGGAAATACCTTAAAAGTAATTATTGCCAGCCTTGAAGATTTGGGATACAGCGTGAATTACAAAATGCTGAATGCTAAAGACTTTGGAATTCCTCAACATCGTGAAAGAATATTCATTATTGCAACTAAAGGTAAAAAATTTAATTTTTCTCGACTTAAAAGCAAGTTTCCTCCGCAACTCAGGGAATTTCTAGACGAGACAGGGGATTTTGAAATATTGGACAAATCCGAGTATACTTTAATTGAGTCTCCGAGAAAGCAAGATTCGGGACTTTTGTTTGTAGGTTACAGAAATAAAGGTACTTGGAAAACTGGCGTGAGGCCAAATACAGAACATTTATCGAGGGTTCACAGACAGCCTAATCGCATTTATTCGGTAGATGGAGTGCATCCGACAATTCCTTCCCAAGAAACATCGGGCAGGTTTTTTATCTACATTCCTGAGCAAGATATGGTGAGAAAGTTGACGCTGAAGGAATGTTACCGTCTTATGGGTTTTCCTGAAGATTTTAAGAGTTATCCGAGTGCGGGGGAAAGTTACAAGCAAATTGGGAATTCGGTTTGTGTGCCGGTTGTGGAGGCGATCGCGCAAGAAATAGTAAGTCAAAATTTATTGTATGATGAAATGAAGGGATTGCCAAGAGAAATAAATGAATATTTACAGGTTGCTCTTTTCTAACAGCACTTACGCAAGTGTGCCACTCCCATCGACTTGTAAGGTGCGTCAGACGGATGTAGAGAGCGACGATCGAGGATTTTGGTTCTGACGGACTCTACTAATACAGGAGTAAGATTAAATTCCTTAATTCGATCGCCATTTTCATTTTAACACAGCCTCATGCTGTGAAATTTGCACTCAAAACTCCGAGCGTTTACTGTCGCTCGATATTTGCAAGGACACAGCAGTGCCGTGTCCAAATCCGAATATATTTGTAGGGATACAGCACTGCTGTGTCCGCAATATTTGCAAGGACACGGCACTGCCGTATCCCTACCGAAAACTCTAATTAATGAAATTTTTAAGCTTGTAGTTGGGATTCAGAGTCTGTCGGCGCTGAAGCGCAACTACAAACCTCGATTAGGCGGGAACTTGGATTTTTTCGGTGCCGGCAAGTTCAAAGGCTGCGTGAATTGCTTTCAAAGCAGTTACTCCTTGTCCTTCATCCACAACGCAGCTAATTTTAATCTCGGAAGTGGCAATCATTTGAATGTTGATTTGCTGGCGGGAAAGCGCTTCAAACATCTTTGCCGCTACTCCCGGATGCGCTACCATCCCGGAACCGACAACGCTAACTTTGGCGATTTGTGTATCGACTGCTACTTCGCCCCATCCAAATTCGGGGGCGGCTTTTTGGAGGGCGTTTTTAGCAGCTTCGGCGTCAATTTGTGCTACGGTAAATGCAATGTCGCGAGTTAATATGCCGTCAATATTGTGACAGCGCTGCGACTGAATGATTGTATCTACGCTGATATTTTCCTCGGCTAAAAGTCCAAACAGTTTTGCTGCTACTCCGGGTCGATCGGGCAATTGGCGAATTGCTAGACGCGCTTGATTGAGATCCAACGCAACGGCGCGGACTGCCGGCGGTTTGTGGGAGGATGAACGCAGCCCAATAGGGGAGTTGGCAACATCAAATGTTTTGCAGAGTTCGGCAACTGCCCGATCGCAATCTTCAGCATCGATCGCACAACTAACTTTTACCTCGGATGTAGAAATCATTTGAATGTTAATTCCCGCATCCGCTAAAGTCTTAAACATCTGCGCCGCTACCCTCGGACGACCGATCATTCCCGCACCCGCAATGCTAACTTTAGCTATTGGCCGCTCTTCTGCTTTCACTTCCGGTTCTCCCAATTCGGGGCGAGAATTCTTGCCGAGGGCGGGGATAATTGCATCTGCAACGGCGGCGGCTTGTTGCAGAGATTTTCGCGTCACTGTGAAGGCAATATCGTTAGTATTTCCTTCATGAATTGACTGAATAATTAAGTCTACATCGAGGTTTTGCTGCGCGATCGCACCAAACAACCGCGCTGCTACGCCGGGGCGATCGGGCAAACGCAGCAGCGACACCCCCGCCTGATCTAAGTCAAATTCCACCGCATCCACCGCTTTTGCGAGCTCCAAGCCCTCCAAAGGACGGGGTTGCGGGGGTGGGGAGACTACCCGCGTACCGGGGGCGTCACTCCAGCTAGAAAGCACTACCAGCGGCACGCCGTAATTCTTGGCAATTTCTACAGCGCGCGGGTGGAGGACTTTTGCGCCCAAACTCGCCAATTCCAGCATTTCGTCGCAAGTGATTTCGTCCATCAATTGGGCGTCGGCAACCAAGCGCGGATCTGTAGTCAGAATTCCGGGCACGTCGGTATAAATTTCGCATCTGTCGGCCCGCAGCGCTGCAGCCAAAGCTACTGCTGTCGTGTCGGAACCACCGCGCCCCAAGGTGGTAATTTCCAATTCTCCGGCATCGGCGATACCTTGGAAACCCGCCACCACAACGACTTTACCGCTTTTTAACTGGCTTTCAAGCCGATTGGGATCGATTCGCAAAATCCGGGCGCGGGTGTGGGCGGCTTCGGTGACAATGCCGACTTGGGCGCCTGTGAGGGAAACTGCGGGCTGTCCCATTTCCTGCAATGCCATGCTCAAAAGTGCGATCGAGACTTGTTCCCCAGTGGAAAGCAACATATCCATTTCCCGCTTGTTGGGATTTGCGGAAATTTCCTTGGCGAGTTTAACTAAACCGTCGGTGGTTTTGCCCATCGCCGAAAGTACGACAACCAGAGAGTTGCCGAGCTGTGCTGTTTTCACAACTCGTCGGGCTACCTCCAAAATGCGATCGACTGTGCCAACCGAGGTTCCGCCATATTTCTGAACAATTAGTGCCATAGGACTTACACAAAAAGTGATGCAATACTTAAGTTAATATACGCAAATTTTTGATAATAACCGATGAATGTTTATATCGTTTCTGAGGAGGCTGCTAGGCGATCGGGTTTTTACAGCACATGATATTCCTAGGGACACTGAATTGCCGTGTCCCTACCGGCATCTGCGACTTATGGGAATTAAGATTTTTGATGGAAGAATTGAAGAATTCCCAAGGACTTATGAAGAACCCAACGCCGATAATCATCACTGATCCCCAATCTAAAATCTAAAATCTAAAATCTAAAATCGAATTACTCGCCTTCTAACTCTCGCAAACGCGCTTCTAAAGCTTGAATTCGCACCTCAGCTTCTATGCGCCTTTGTCGTTCTCGTTCTGCCACTACTTCGGCTTGTTCTGCCCGTTCCTCGGCGGCCGGCCGCAAATTCCCAGAGGCATCCCACCAGCGCAGCCAAGGCAATTCTACACCCTGATAAACCCCTTGCCAAATACCTAATTCCACTCCTATTTGTGTGATCGGGTAATGTCCGCGCTCATTTTGTGGGACTAACTCGAACCGATCTTCTACCAAATGATACACTTCAACTTGTGCCTTTTTGACTTCATAAATGCCGTAAAAAGCAGGTCAGATTATCTCTTCGTAAATCCAGAATTTGCCCTAGCGAGGAGTCCTATCTCTTTCTTCACTGCCATCACCAGAAACAAATTCAAGTACAATCCGAGGCGGCATTAATTCCTGCCACATTACATAGGATCGGCGAAGATTTCCGTCAAGAGTTGGCGGCACGTCGGGCACGTAAAACCAATCAGGTGTTTCGGCTCCTCTTTCGGGCGGTTCCGGGAATTCGGCAACTCGCCAATAAATACCGGAATCTTTACCGATGCAGTATTGTCCGTCAGGATGAATTCGATGTAAAATCAGTCGGATTGATGTTGTTAACAGGATGCTTTGAGGATGTTCTGGGAAGTTTTTTACAAAAGTACCCTCGGAGTCTGGTAATTGAGTGGGAGCAGGGAAATCTGTTGCTATAATTTCTGGTTTTTCGGTGACACTCATGTTGATCTCTAGAATCTTTAAAGATTATACTTATAATTTGTGACTTAGAGATTAATCATGCTATTAAGTCATTGAAAACCTCCGATTGCTGCTATATAGAAAATTTTTCAGAAATATGAGTAAGTACAAGTTAATTATTTTTGACTTCGACGGCACCTTAGCAATTACTCACAAAGCTATTGTATTTTGCTTTACCAAAACTTTTGAAACTTTCAATATTACCCCGCCTGCTGCTGATACTATTATAAGTACGATCGGCATCAATTTACTAAACACTTTTAAAATCCTGCATCCGGCGATCGAGGAAAGCGCAATTCCTGAATGGGTTGAAACTTACCGCTCTTATTATCGCACGGAAGGTGAAAAGCAGGTAGAGTTATTTACTGGGACAAAGCAAGTCTTGCAGTTGGCGCGCAAGTCGGGATTGAGCTTGGGAGTTTTTAGCAACAAACACGTTAGTTTTGTGAATTCGTTACTGCAAAAATTGAAGATTCACAGTTTTTTTGATTTGATTTTAGGGGACAACGGAGAAATGATTATGAAACCCGAGGCGGCGGTTTTTCACTCAATTATTAAACCGCTGTTCCCGGACTTGGATAACAGTCAAATTTTAATGGTTGGCGATACAGCGATTGATTTGCTGTTTGCTAAAAATGCTGGGGTAGATGTTTGTTGGGCGGCTTATGGATATGGCGATCGCCCTCAGTGTCTCGCCCTAGAACCGACTTTCGCGATCGACGATATTTCAGAACTTGCTGTGTTCGTTCAACATTAATTTTTCCGGTTTTTTTATTGGATATTTGGAATCGTTTAAATCCTATGTCTTTTATTCAAAATATTTCAATAGAGACTCCCGGCATCAGATTTTGATTCAATCAAAAAAATAAATGCGCGAACTTGTAAGCTACCTAAACCCTGCCAAGCAAACCATACCAAAGATAGAGTGATCCCGGGAACAGCTATTATAAATTGACAAGTAGGATTCCTTTGAAGGTAGAAGGCACGAGGCAGAAGCAAAGAGGAAAAAAACGAGGGAAGCCAGATTTTTTTCAGGTAGAATTTACCGCCCAAATTCTGCATAATAGCCTTCTAACTTCTGCCTGTGGAAAACAGGCAATTCTGTTAAAGTCTAGGGTGTGCTGCCAGTCGGGATCTGTACAATAAACTCAATTTATAGAAAATCATGCAGATAGATATAAGCATTCCTTCTGAAACGCTATCGCCGACTCGTACTGGCGGCACACCGAATTTAATAGAAGAAGTATTTCGGCTGTACGATCGCGCCCTGGCAGCTACCAGCAACGGCATCGCGATCGCGGACGCTACCCGGCCGGACAAGCCTATAGTCTACTGCAACGGGGCTTTCGAGCGGATTACAGGCTACAATCGCAGCGAAATAATCGGGAAGAACTGCCGCTTCCTGCAAGGCCCGGATACCGATGGCGCTGCCGTCGATCAAATCCGCGTGGCCCTGAAAGAACAGCATGACTGCAAAGTAGTTCTGAAAAACTACCGCAAAGACGGCACCGCCTTCTGGAACGAACTCACCATCTCGCCGGTGCGCGACAGCAGCGGGCTCGTTACCCACTTCATCGGCGTCCAATCTGATATCACCGATCGTAAACAAGCAGAAGAAGCCCTCAAACAAGCCGAGGCAAAATACCGCAGCATCTTTGAAAACGCCACCGAAGGCATATTCCAAACCGCGCCAGACGGGCGCTACCTCAGCGCCAACCAGGCACTCGCCCGAATGTACGGCTACGATTCCCCGTCAGAACTGATCGCCAAATGTTCTGCAAAAAACCTTTACGCCGATCGCACCCGCCGCGCTTCCTTCATTGCAGAAATCAGCAAAAATGGCTCCCTGAAAGAGTTTGAGTCTTGCGTCCGCCGCAAAGACGGCAGCACTACCTGGATCTCGGAAAACGTGCGCGAAGTCCGCGACGAAAATGGCGAACTTCTTTACTACGAAGGAACCGTCGCCGAAATCGCCGATCGCAAGCGCGCCGAAGCAGCCCTGCGAAATCAAGAATACTGGTTGAAAACCGCGATTAACGCCGTGCCCGACGCCATCAACCTCACAGACAGCGAGGGGCGCTGGCTGATTGCCAACGACTGCGCCCTCCAACTTTTGGGCTGGGAAACCTCAGACTACCAGGGTAAAACTACTGCCGAACTCGCTGCCGCCTCCGATCCCAGAGTCAGAGAAATCCTGCTAACTTGGCAGGAAACCGACGAAACCACCTGGGAAGCAGGCACTCTTACCTCCAGCCGCCAAATTGTCTCCTTGCCCACAGGCGGCAGCAATTTGTTTGAAGTGCGGAAAGTGCCGCTGTTCAACCCCGACGGTTCGCGCAAAGGTTTGGCCGTCGCGGGGCGGGACATCACGCAGGAAGTGGCAGCGGATGCAGCTTTGCGAGACAGCGAACAGCGGTTTCGGGCAATTTTTGAACGCGCTGCCATCGGCATGGTAGTCGCTACCCTCGAAGGTGTTGCGATCGCCACTAATCCGGCATTTCAAGCTATGTTAGGGCGATCGGAAGCTCAACTGCGGGGTGTCGGCCTCGACGACTGCGCGCACCCGGAAGACGCAGAAGTTTCGCGCCAGTTGCGCCAAGAGTTGGCCGCGGGCTCCCGCGAAGCTTACCAAATCGAGAAGCGCTACCTCCGCCAAGACGGCAGCATCAGGTGGGGACGCCTCAGCGCCTCTGTCATCGACAGCAGTCAGGGAACGCCACAGTTTATTTTGCAAATGGTAGAGGATATTACCGATCGCAAACAAGCCGAGTCAGCTTTGTTTCAAAATGAGGCTAAGTGGCGATCGCTAATTCTCAACAGTTCCGACATCATTACTATTCTCGACGCCAGCGGTCGCATTGTTTACGAAAGCCCTTCTGTAGAAAGAGTTTTAGGCTACGAGCCCGATGAACTCGCCGGTCAAATTGCTCTCGATTCGATCCACCCTGACGACCTGCCCTCGGTGATTTCCGACGGCGAAAAACTGATGGCCCATCCAGGCGATCCGATGGCCCTAGAAGGTCGGTTCCGGCGGGCTGACGGTTCTTGGTGTTTTCTTGAAGGTGTCGGCATCAACTTGCTAGCAGACCCCGCTGTGAAAGGAATTGTGATCAACTCCCGCGACATGACGGCGCGCAGGCAAGCAGAGTACCGCCTCAGCAAAATCAACGAGTGCTTTTTGGGATTCACCACCGACGCCGCTGAGAACATCCAGCGGCTGACATCCTTAGCCGGCGAGCTTTTGGGCGGAAGCTGCGCCATCTACAGCCGCTTAGGTGGCGGACTGCTGCACGCAATCGCGACTTGGCAAGCGCCGCCGGACTACCCGCTGCTAGATCGCGCCGAGGGCCACATCTGCACCGACGTATGCAGCAAAGGAAGCGATCGGGCTGTTGCCATTCCTGACTTGCAGAACACGATCTACGCCCAAACCGATCCCGCTGTCATCCGCTACCAACTGCGAAGCTATCTGGGACAAGCAGTGCGGCTGGGCGACAATTACGTGGGTGCGGTGTGCGTTGTCAACACCGAGTCGATCGCGCCCACCGAAGCCGACTGCAAGCTGATCGGAATTATTGCCGGCGCGATCGGAGTTGAGGAAGAACGGGCCGCCGCCGCCGATCGCGATCGACAAAAATCCCAAGAACTGCAAACAGCTTTGAGCGACTTGCAGCAAACTCAAATGCAGTTAGTACAAACCGAAAAAATGTCTTCCCTCGGACAGGTGCTAGCAGGAATTGCCCATGAAATTAACAACCCAGTTGGCTTTGTCGCTGGCAACCTCTGCCACGTCCGAGGCTACGTTCTAGACTTATTAGAAATCGTACAGGTCTATCGAGAAGAGTACCCGAATCCCCCTGCAAAACTTCAGCAACAAGCCGATGATATAGACTTAGAATTTCTAGCAGAAGACCTGCCCAAGTTGCTCAGTTCGATGCAGACCGGATGCGAGCGCATTGTAGAAATTATTCAAACTCTTCGCAATTTCTCGCGGGCAGACGAAGCTAAAATCAAGACTGCCGACATTCACGAAGGTTTAGAGAGTACCTTGTTAATGTTGAACACCCGGCTGAAAGCCAAGGCAAAATGGCAGGGCATTAAAGTGATCAAAGAATACGGAGAACTGCCGCAAATAAACTGTCATCCCGGACTGTTAAATCAGGTATTTATGAATGTATTGGCAAATGCGATCGACGCCTTGGAAGAAAGCAGCAGCCAAGCCAAAGACACCGGAAATTATATCTTTCCTACTATTACCATTAAAACTGAAACGATTGATGACAAGAGCATTTTAATTCGGATAAAAGACAACGGTTTTGGCATTCCCGAAGATCAGATTGTGCGTTTGTTTGACCCGTTTTTTACCACAAAACCCGTAGGTAAAGGCACAGGTTTGGGTTTATCAATTTCGCACCAAATTGTCGTTGAAAAACACAACGGCAAATTGCAGTGCTTCTCAGAACCCGGTAAAGGTACTGAATTTATCATCGAAATTCCAATTCGTTGACATCAGGACGACGCTAATCAGGACATCATGTCAATTCCGGTTGCACCGTCCGTGATTGTTGACTGTTGGCTGTTAACTGTCAGTCGAAAAACTGAGTGATGGTTGAGTGTTGAGTGTTAACTCGATTTTACGCCCGACGATGCTAGCGGATTTGATATCATGTCCATTAATTATGTCCGCATTCGGCTTAAAAACCCCCTTGATTTCTTAGTCCCTCTCAGCTACGAACGAAAGTTTGTGTAGTAGCGATTTCAATAGCCGAGTCTTATCAAGGGGTTTTTAACGCGGATTTGGTATCAGTGGTTTGACACCCTACTAAGAGCGCGGTAATGTGCTCCAGGCGCACCCTAGATAATATGGTAAGGTGCTCCAGGGGCGCCCTAAATATAGCAGTTTTAAACTGAGTCAGGTACTATGCAGTCAGCACCCCATTACCCATTACCCATTCCCCATGTGTACCTCACTCAACTGAAAAATACTATAATTAGGTTCAAGTAAGTCCTAATGTAGTTAAAAACTAAACTGCGTCCGCAAATTGCCCACAAAAATTGTCGGGTTGTTATCGAAATTATTGGCATTGCTGATCGCATAAAATGCCGGCACGATCGAAATATGGTCGGTGAGAGGCAAATAATAAGTTGCCTCTATTTCGTACTGAGTGCCGCCATTCCCTCCGCCAGAAACTAGAAACCTCCGACCGCCAGTAAAGTCAAAAGGTACTAAATATGACACCGTAAGCAAAGCTCCTTCTTTGAACAAATCGGGAAATGCAAGTCCTAACTGATAAGATTGATTTTTGATCGTGCCGTCGGGTCGGTCAGTCTTGGGAAATATATTGGTTTCCGCGTAGCCGTAGCGGCCGAAAAGACCAAAGCGGCGAGCAACTAACCAATCGAAATTGAAACTATAAGTATTCGCAGTCGCATTGCCCAGGCGGCCGCCGAAACCGTCATCTGCCACACCGTTCAACGGCTTGCTGTTAGGAGATCCAATTAAGCCGCCGATTTGCTGGATGTTGGAACGGCTGTACAAAAAGCGCAAATTAGTCCGATCGCTCGGACTGAAGGTTAATTCTGCTGTAGTCGTATTTGTCCCACCAAACAAGCCTTGAGACGGATTGGAAGCGGAATTGAACACGGAAGTGGGCAAAAATTCCGTACTCTCGCCCAAATAGCCAAAACGCAGTTTCAATGCGCGGCCGATATCCCACAAAACCAAAGCACCGGCACCGCGTCTGGTAGCGCTTAACAAAGGGCTGTTGTTAGAATTAAAGCTGCTCGCACCGTCTACGAAAAAGTTAAACTTATTGTTGTCAAAGTAGCGGTAAAAATTAATCCTCGGCCCGACTACTACTTGGAAGCGGTTGCTAAGCGGGAACCGATAGGAAAGTTCTCGCAGGGTAACTTCATTGGGATTCACCCCAGCAGTCTGGTCGAGAAAAGGAGTGCCAAAGGTATTGAACAGGCCCGTAGAAGTATATTGATTGGCTGGGGAATTGCCGTTACCTACAGCTAGCTGTGTAATCAATTCGTCTTTCCCTGTAAAAGAAGTAGTGAGGGTCAACCAAACTAACTGGCTGAAGGTGATTTCTGGGTCGTCCACTCTCTGCACAATTGGTCTGTTGGTGACAGGATCGCGTCCGGCTACTCGATCGAGCGGAGCAGCATTTCCATTTGTTGCTTCAACTCGGACTCGCTCGCCCGCAAAAGCTCCAGTCAGGTTAAACCAAGCAAATCCGTTGAGTTTAGTAGTAGTTGAAAATTGGTTGGCTTCCAATTCGGCAGTGCGGGCTTCTAAAGCATCTACTCGACCGCGCAATGTAGCTAATTCTGCTGCAAATTCTTCTTGCAATCTTTGCAAAGCAAGTAAATCTTCTCGCTTGACTAAATTCCCAGTAGAACCCCCAAGTTGTTTGGTAATTTGGTCTAAGCAAGCGTTTAATCCGGCGGCAAATTCATACCGAGTCATTGCCCGATTGCCTCGGAATGTGCCGTCTGGATATCCCGCAATGCAGCCGTATCTTTCTACTAGGGATTGCAAGGCTTGAAAAGCCCAATCTGTCGGCCGCACGTCGGACAGTTGGGAAACAGAAGTGACTTGTGCTGCGTCTTCTTGTATGCTGAGGTCATCAGCGGTGCCCGTCTCGCTGCTGATGTCGGCAACTTTGCTGGCTTCAGCCACTTGTTGAGACTGAGGAGAGTTTGCAATTTCTAACTCCTGGGGGGGTAATTCGCGAATTGCCCCCGTTATTTCTGGGGTTGTTGTTGCACGATCGACTGTTGCTATATCTGTTTGGGGTAAAGCGCGATTCACCCATGCTATATCTGTTTGAGGTAAAGCACGATCGACTGCTGCATCTGTTTCGGGTAAAGCGCTATTCACCCATGGTGCATCTGTTTGGGGTAAAGCGCGATCGACTGTGGCTGCATCTGTTTCGGGTAAACTGCGATCGACTGCTGCATCTGTGTCGGGTAAAGCGCTATTCACCCATGCTGCATCTGTTTCGGGTAAAGGGCGATCGACTGCTGAGTTAGTCTCTGCCGTGCTCGCCGCTAACTGCGGTATCTCAATCTTACCTGCTGCCAGCGCTGCCTCTGGGGTAGCCGTAGAGACGGCACTCGCTTCTAGCGCAACTTCTGGAGTTGAGGTATCCTGAATTTGAGCTGTTGCGGAGATCGGCGCCAAAGGCACTGCAGCACCCGAAATCAAGAAAGACAGCCAAAAAGCTTTAACGGAGGTTGCATTATTCACCATAAAACTCACACCACTTATTGAAAATTAAATCTGGCCAATGTTAACCGATAAGCTTGCTTATAAATGTAGTTGGTTTAACAAATTCTTATAAATAGTTAAAATTATTTTAGGAAGCGAGCAATTCCCAATCACTAATGACTGAAGACTACTGACTCCTGACTAATTCCCCAAATGAAGTTTTTATTAGTTACAGATTTAGACAACACGCTAGTCGGAGATGACGAAGCAACTCAAGTTTTCAACCAGCGCTTGCAATCACAGCGAGCGCAAATTTGTTTGGTTTACGCTACCGGGCGTTCTTATGCTTCAACTTGCGAATTAATTGCCCAAAAGCAACTGCTAGCACCCGACTATTTTATCGCAGGTGTAGGTAGCGAAATTTACCAAGACGGAATCCTCGATTTAGATTGGGCGGAATATCTTTCTCAAGACTGGGATAAAATGGCGATCTCCTCTTTAGCTCAGCAGTTTTCCCAGCTTAAACCCCAATCCCTAAAAGAACAAAATCCTTGGAAAATCAGTTATAGTCTGGAACCAGCAGGAGAAAATAGCTCGACTGTCCAGGCTTTGCAGCAAAAGTTAACTGAATCGGGACTGCCAGCTCAAATCATTTTTAGCAGCAATCGCGATGTGGATATTTTACCGCAAACTAGCAATAAAGGCAATGCCCTTTTTTATTTACAAAAGCGCCTACAAATTCCATCTGAGGCAACATTAGTTTGCGGTGATTCGGGCAATGATATCAGTATGTTTGAACAGGCTGTCCGGGGAGTAATCGTTGCTAATGCTCTGTCAGAACTCTTAGAATGGCATCGCGAATGTGGCACTGAAAATCATTATTTAGCAGGTTCTGCTTGCGCTTGGGGAATCATGGAAGGAATGGCATATTTTTGGGAATTTTGATGGCCAAAAAAGCGGTTTGGTTTGTAGTCAGCAGTTAAGTCCTCATACAAATCAGAGGACTGAAGTCCTTAGTACAAACCCACCTCAAGCGCCCCAAGTCCTGCAAACCGTTAAAATCTGTTCAGGAATCTCAACCGCATATTGATCGAACCTGCGAGTTGCGATACCATCAGCGTGTACTGCTTTATCAAAGCTAATCGAACTTAACTTTAGTTACCTCAAGCGAGTTGAAGTTTATTTCCTAGCCTGTTGGGCGGAACGTAGTGGAGGGAGTCGGCTATCCCAAGATAAGTCGCCTATTCCTCCATCGCCAAAGGTTCTATAGTTAAGTGTAGCGCCTAAACCTAAATTACACTCTCTATAAAAACTTATCTTTCTAGATGAACAAGATGTAGGTTGAGTCAACTATTTGCCCCTTTAGTTCAGTTCGCGAACGCACCGCCACATGGAACAAAATACTTTACCTGTAGAGGTGATTCTCTCTCACCCCCGCCAATATTTAGGTAGCATTCGGCTGGATTGGACGCCACAACCGGGGAACTATCTAGATTTAGAGGGACAAACCTACGCTGTCTTGGAACGCCACCACCGCTATCAACTCAAATCCGGCCGCTACCGACTGCAAAAAATTGCCCTGTACGTGCAGTCGGCCACACCGCCGACGGAAAGAACTTTTGTAAGCGGCATCTGGGTTATCGGAGATGCTAGCTGTCGCTTTAATGCTCTATCGGAAATTCTGCGCTGTGCTGTCAATCCCAATGGCCCGTGCAACTGCTGCTGCGATTACCAAAAGTCTTGAACCATCGAGTCAGTACACAATTCCACCTCGCCCAACCGAGAGGGCCGAGAATCTCGGCGTCTCCCTCAATTACAAGAAACTATCACAACCAACTAGCAACTCTCGAATCAAATTTAACTTCTTCAGGCAGGGGGTAATCTATCTTCTGATAGCTGTGCAGCACGTCACGAATGCCAGTATGAATCAAATTTTCTATGTGCAGCAACTGCTCAGAAGAACAGCGAACCTGAACTGTTTGGTTTGACACAGACTCGCCGGAGTCGATCGCAGTATATCTATTAGGAACTCGGCTGAGCACATAAGCAATTAAATCCTGTCGCAATCCCGAAGGCGAAAAAGCTTGTTGGTATGGGTGCTTCGGATAAGACTGCAAGATAATTTCTACTTCCTCTGTTACTACAGCTAAGGTAATATTGACAAGATTTTTCTGCATTTTCCCTGTCCCCAAACACTCGTTAACTAATATTTTTGTGCCCGTTCTCGATATCGTCTGATTTCTCATGAATTTTAACCGGCTAATACCGCCAATCGTTCTTCGGTCATCACCAGCTCAAACTCTGAACTTACCTCTTCTATAACCCGCAGCACGTAGCAGGGAATCTTGTCCGATAAAATAGCACTTGCCACCGTACCAGTGTGAATTTCTAAGACTGCTTCAGCAGCAGCTTCAAACATCAGTCGCTGTCCCGGAAACAGCACTCTTTCAAAGTACCAATTAGGAATGTTCCCAATCCGAACCACCTGAACTAGGTTGGTAACATTTGCGTAATAGCACAGAATCTGGTTGTTACCTTTATAAGATAGCTGATCAGACATTAAAAAAATCTCCACACTCTTTCAAAAACTTACTGAGACTTGGCTTTGCCTGTTAGTGGCAATTGCGAGTTTGACTCTTTATCAAACGACCGACTTATTTTTGGGGTGTTATTCGAGAGCAAATCACATCTTCAGTTATTAATTTTTGTAGCATTGAGTTATCCTGCCAACACTTAGAGGTCTGGCGCATAAACTCCGTTTTTCCCGGTTAAAAAACCCGGTTTTTTTGGTATGCAGGGCCTAGATCCTGACTTATTGAGGTTGGTTGTACTGTAGCAGCAGTTAATTGAAAGTTCCGTCACTTTCCCGAACTCTCCTGACAACAGATTTACTCTTTGACAGCGGAATGGTGCGGAGAGTGCGATCGACCTTAAGATCAAGAGCTTGGAGTAAACTTTATCTAAAAAATATGAGGAAATTATGAAGACCATCATTTTTTTTGATAAATATACTTTTGCCGAAGCAGGGATTACAACAGTTAGGCAAAAACCTGGTTTTTTAGCCAAAAACTTAGCTCCATCTGTGCTCCTGGGTTAAAAAACCAGGTTTCTCAGGGAACTCTGCGTAAATCTTGGGTTAGCAGGCTGAAACCGGGTTTTTCACCCAAAAACTTCGCTGCATCTGTGATTCCGGGTAAAAAAAAACCGTTCTTGATGCCAGTGTGCGTAACCTCTGGAGGAGTTATTCTGCCTGTAAATACGGTGATAGCCGATCAGCTTTGGAGGTAACAAAAAACCCCGACTCCCTGAGATCATCTCTAGAACTTATAGGGAATCAGAGTTTAAATTAACCAATCACCGATCCATCTCAAAGCTAAATCAAAAAAATGAGGAAATTATGAAAATAGCCGGAAAAACTAGAACTTTCCTGAACGCATCAACCCGGTTTAATAACGTAATTGCGTGATTTTCGGAATAATCAAGAGAACCAGAAAGCGGATTTTCGATCGTCATCCGGCTTTAATGCCCTTGATTCTGCCGTCGGGGTGGGCCGACTTTGTTCGTCTAGTAGCGGTTTCAAATGCCGAGTTTGATATGCTATCTGCGATCGCCTTTTACCCCAGTTTAAAGCAACGGTTCCCAACCCAGAATCTCCGCCACTTGCTGTGCCAAACTCAAAGGATCGAAAGGCTTGGCAATCACCCCCGCTACCCCCAAATCAGCAAATTCGCTCAAATCCATCGCCTGCACCTTAGCCGTCAGGAAAATCACCGGAATCCCCCGAGTAGTCGCATTGTTTTGCAGCAAACCAAACAGAGTAAGTCCGTCCATATCCGGCATCATCACATCTAGCAGAATAGCGTCAGGGAGTTGAGTTTCAGCTAAAAGCAATCCTTGGCTGCCGTCGGGTGCGCTTAGTACAATCCAGCCGCCTAAATGTTCCAGACAGGCCTGAATCACGCTGCAGAGGTTTTTTTCATCATCGATGACCAGAATGCGCTTTGCTGACATAATTAAAACTCAAATTTTAAATTAATCATGGTAAACCGAAAAAGGACTTACGCACGCTGCCTCATCAACCGGGTTTCTTGAAAGATATAGCCAAAGGAAGAAGCAATAAAATTAAGAGTTTCAGCACTTAAAAACGTCCTAATCGTCGGGCGCGGTTGATATATTTTGCCGCTCACCTACTTAAACCCTGAACTGAAAAATCGACCTATCAGCCTCCCAAAATCATTCTACCCGCGTGGGTTGCCAGGAACTTGAGCTTTCGCGAGATATTATCAAAGCAATCTCACACCTCCAAACTTTTTCCCCCTTCGCCTTCCAACGGTGCAGGCACTGTGAAATAGAAACTGCAGCCTTGTGAGACAACACTTTCGACCCAAATTCTGCCCCCATGCTGCTGTACTATGCTGCGACAGATAGCCAAACCCAAACCCGTACCTCCTTTTTGGCGGGAGTCAGAAGCATCGACCTGTTGAAACCGTCCAAAGATAGTTTCTAGTTTATCGGCAGGAATCCCCCGCCCTCGATCTTTGACTTCAAATAAAACCCGTGAAGCGTAGCTATCCCGTAGGGAATCGCCCAAATCTTCCACCCTGACAGTTACTGTACTCCCTGGATCGGAGAATTTAATCGCATTGCTCAACAAATTTACCAGCAGTTGAACGATTCTGTCGGGGTCAGCCCAAATTTGGGCTGTTTCGGGCAAAATCGACAAATCAATGTTATTTTCAGCAGCCAAAGAAAGTACAGCTTCTGCAGACTTCCGCATCAAAACCTGGGCATCGCACCACTGCTTGAGGAGGATAACTTGGCTCGAATCGAGCCGCTCTAAGTCGAGAATATCGTTTACCAAACGCACTAACCGTTCAGTATCGCTGGAAGCGATTTCTAACATCTGTTTGGCAGTTTCCGGTTTACTTTTCAGTACCCCAGCCGCCAGCAAACCTAAAGAACCGCGAATGGAAGCAAGCGGCGTTCGCAGTTCGTGGCTGACAATCGAAATAAACTCATTTTTCATTTTTTCAATTGCCCGACTTTCTGTGATATCTGTGACTGTGCCGACGTGACCAATTAGTTGAGATCTGTCGGAAAAAATCGGAGCTGTTTTAAGCCGACAAAACCGGATGGTTCCGTCTCGCTGGATGTGGCGGAATTCGCAGGAAAATTCCCCATCTAGCGATTGCGATTGGGACCACTTAGACAGAATTAGTTTGAGGTCTTCGCGGTGAACAAACCGCATCCAGCCTTTTCCTAAAGCTGCTGCAGGTGTGAAGCCTCCAATTGCTTGACAGCGGGGATTTGTATAGGTACATTTCCCCTCAGCATCAATTTTGAAAATGCCGACGGGGGAACTCTCGCTCAGAGAGCGAAATAAAGCTTCGCTTTCCCGGAGTTCTGCTTGAGAGCTTTCTAGTTCTCTGGTTCGCTGCAAAACTCGCATTTCTAACCGTTCGTTGAGCTGTTGGAGGGCGGCTTCAGCAAGTTTGCGATCGCTAATATCGCGGTGCACTGATACCCAGTGGGTAAACTCACCTGTTTCGTCAGCTATGGGCACAATGCTCATTTCTACCCAAAATTCCGTCCCGTCTTTGCGGTAATTGATCGAGTCAACCCGCACCGGCTGCCAGGTTTCTAAAGCTGTCCGAACTTGATGGAGACTTGCGCGGTCGGTTTTTTCTCCTTGCAAGATGCGCGGCGTTTGGCCCACAACTTCTTCTAGCGTATAGCCGGTCATCCGCGTGAAAGCTGGATTGACATAAATAATTCGCGGCCCCGGTTCCTCAATCGGTTCAGCTTCGGTAATTAACACGGCGTCGTTAGTAGTGGTAACTACTGATTCCAACAGGCGCAACTGTAATTCTCTAGCTTTGCGATCGGTAATTTCTGTAACAGTCCCCACCATCCGCACTGCATCGCCGGCTTCGTTGTAAAAAAACTTACCTTTTCCCTCCATCCAGTGAATGCTGCCGTCGGGCCAAACCACGCGGTATTCCAGAAAGTAATCTGCTCGCTGGGCCAGGGCCTGATTTAGAGCATTCTCCGTACTTTTTAAATCTTCTGGGTGAACGCAAGCTGCAAAACTTTGATAAGTTCCGGCAAAAGTACCCGGGGTCAACCCAAACAACTCTTCGTGTTCCCTCGACCAAACTATGCGATTTTTCTGCACGTCCCAGTCCCAAAATCCAATTTTGGTAGCCGACAAAGCTAAGCTGAGTTGCTGATTGGTTTTCCGCAACTCCATGCTAGTAATAGCAACTCGAAGTTCTCCAGCTATTTCGATTTCGCAGCGCTGCCAAGGCAAAGATTTTGACCTCACAGTTTCTTGCCACAAGTCAAAGGAATTGCGAGGAGACAGCGGCCGGCTGCCATCCGGGTTAACTTCAATTTCCCCGTCTGGTTTACCGGCCCAGTTGACAGTTTGAATTGTTTCTGGACGGAACCACAAAATGTAATAATTTTGCATTTCGGACATGGCAAGTACCAGCAAACCGCTAGCAACTTCTTTAAACTTCTCGGATGGCGGATACAGTTTTGAGAGAGAATCTGTATGAAAAATATCATTATTTTTTTGAGTTTTTATCCAAGCAATTAAGCTTTCGATTTCTCCCAATTCCGGGGTTTTGCCGAGGGTTGTTAAATTTTCATTGGCACACACAACTCCACCCGTAGCGCCCACTAAGGTCAGCAATTCATCTCGGGATTTAAGTAAACCTTCTACAAACCAGTGTGATTGAGAAATTTTGGTGACAAATTTATGGCAGTTTTCTTTTAAATAAATAGCATATTCCCAATTTTCGCTATCTTGTTTGTAGCTAAGTTCTAGATTCACAAACTTGGCTAGCAGTTCGCAAGCCTTTCTTGTTTCGTAGTTGACATACTTTCGTGTTGGGTGGTGACAGGCGATCAATCCCCAGAGTTTTTTATCTTTGATTAATGTCAAGGTCATGCTAGCACCAATGTTCATGTTCTTGAGATATTGAACATGGCAAGGGGAAACTGCTCTCAACAAAGAAAAGCCCAGATTCAGGGGGCGACCGGTCAGCGGATTGCAGTGAGGAATTAGTTCTACAGGCTGACAGTTAATATCCGGAATAAACCGAATTGAATTCATGTTGAACAGGTTTCTTGCCTGGGGGGGAATATCGCCAGCCGGATAGTGCAGTCCCAATAAAGGAGCCAAACTTTCTACTTTGTCTTCGGCGACAACTTCCCCCGCCCCGGTGGCATCAAATTGATAGACGATGGCTCGATCGAAACCGATCATCCTCCGCACTTCTTCAACTGCTGTCTGACACAGCACTTGCAGGTTTGGTGTTCTGTGGATTTTGTCGATCGGCTCTTGGACTAAATGATAAAAATTGAAAGAATCGCTAGGTTTTGGGGAAACAGCCGACTCGAGTTCAAGAATTAATGCTGAACTAGATTGATGCACCGTCCCCTGAAAAAAAGACTGGCGGTTTTGACTTTTGAATGATAATCTGATACCGTTAGATTGATCGCAGTGTTCAAATAAAGCTTTTTCTATAGCCTCAATTTCCTCAGTTTCGACAAATTCCTGTAAAAATTTGCCCAAAAGTTCTTCGGGATAAATGCCGAGATCCTCAAAAATATTGTTACTAACTTGCAAAATTTTTAAATCAGGAGATTCCAGCACTAAAAGGATGCCATGAGGTTGGATCGCAGCCGGGGCGTAAATTACTTCGCAGTTGCTGCCATTGAGATTGTCTGTGTCTGAGGGCAATACCATTGCTTTCATCTGATTAATACTTCTCTAAATTAGCCTGTGTTCTCGATCGGCGGGCAAGCATCAATCAACAGCACCGCGTCGGATTCACACAATCTAACAATCCCAAGTCTTGGCTAAGGATTCCTGATTTGTTTCGGACACGCACTGCATATTTGCTCCTAGTTATCCCATTAAAAAAAAAGAATACAACTATAGGTACGTTATCGAAATCCATATCTTATCAGTCATTCCCAGTTCTTCAATTCTTTAATTCTTTAATTTTTTAAATCTAAAATTGGATTAGCGCTGTGCCTGAGCCAGTCTGTTTCTGAGTTGAGTCCGCTCCAAACGGTTCAGGAGGCGAGCAATTAATTCCGGTTTCACGATCGGCTTGTTCACGTAGTCGTCAGCACCTGCGACAAACATTTGGCGCACGGTTTCCGATTCGGAATGAGCTGTCAAAAATAGCACGGGGAGCTTGCTCCAGCGCAAATCGTTGCGAACTGCCAAACACAGCTCGATACCGCTGTAACCCGGCATCTCCACATCTAAAATTAGCAAATCCGGACAAGTTGTTTCGAGTACCTCCCAGAACTTTTCGGGATCGTCCAATGTTGTTACTTGAAATCCCCAAGGTTGTAGAATCACTTGCAGTGCAGCCAATAGATGCACGTCATCGTCTACCACCATAACTTTAGCTTCAGCAGGGCCAGTCTGGTCGAGTAGTTGGGCGACTGCTTTGAGTATATCTGCTGGGGGGATAGATTTGTGTAAAAAGCCCGAAGCTCCCAAACGAGCAACTTCTATTCGATCGCTCAATTGATTGTGCCCGCTAAAAACCATCACCGGAATTTCTGGCTTTTCACTGCGGAGTTCGGCTAGGAGAGAAAGTCCGTTTTCCTGAGATCTGGAAAATGTCAAATCCAGCAAAATCGCGTCGGGAGGCTGTTGAGAAATTGCATTTCTTGCCGCTTGCGGAGAGTTGGCGACTTCTATCTGGAAGTCGGAACCGGATGCTACTGTTTTCAGTTGCTCGCTCCCAAAAGTATCATCATCAACAATCAGCATTCGGCGCTTTTGGGAAACCGCAGGAACCAAATCGCCTTCTGGTTCGGCCGACGGGCGATCGAATATCTGTTTGAGCTGATGCAGAAATCCCTCAATCTGCTGAGCCGTATCCGGTTTCCAGATGTTTTCAGCCTTGAACAAATGTTCTATCTGGCGCGCAACTTCTGAACCTTTCGGCAGCCCTAGAGTTCCCAAAGAACCGACTAATTTGTGAGCTTGGGCTTGGGCTTCCTGGCGCACTTCGCCCTCCAAGCTTCCGTTTTTCATTTGAGCGATCGCGCGATCGAATATCGCCACCTTTTCTATAAAATTAGCTTTTAAATTTCCCCGCATTTGGGCAATCGCATTCAAGACTTTGAGACGGCGCTCGTCTTTGTTTAATTCCTGGATCGACCCGCTGGATTCAGTAGATAAAGTCTCTTGAGTTTTAGCAGTTTCTGCCGTTTCCTGCCCAACTTGTTGGCTCTCAATCTCCTCCGGCAGACTTTTGAGCCGATAGCCCAATCCGTAAACGGTTTCCACTAAATCTACAGTCATCCCGGCTGCTTTCAGCTTCTGCCGCAGCCCCTTGATGTGAGCGGTAACGGCTTCTTCTTGAGGAAATTCGCCGGCCGACCAAATGCGATCGAGGATGGCGCTGCGACTGAAAATGCGCCGAGGATTTCTCAGGAAAAGTTCTAGCAAATTGTACTCTTTGGGAGTCAAGTGCAGCACTTTTTCGGCATAAGTTACTTCCGTAGTGTCCGGGTTGACTTGCAGTTTTTCCCAGGTCAAATTTGTACTCGACAAAGTTGCCTTACCCCGGCGCAGCAAAGCCCGAATTCGAGCGATTAATTCTTCGAGATTAAAGGGTTTGACCACATAATCGTCTGCACCCGCCTCTAAACCTTGGACTCGATCATTGCTGCTATCTAGCGCTGTCAGCAGTAAAATCGGCATTTGGCAGCCGGACGATCGCAATTTTCGACACAAACTAATGCCGTCGAGTTTAGGAATCAGCACATCCAAAACAATCAGGTCGTAATCGTATGCCTGCACCAAATGCAACGCTGTTTCACCGTCTGCTGCCGCATTCACATTGTAATTGTGAGAGTTCAGCGCTTGAGTCAGCAAACTGACTGTAACTGTGTCATCTTCTACCAGCAGGATTTTCATAAACGTCACCTGTCCTTCCAACTATTTTTGGAACTTTTTATCGGTTTTTGGGGCTAATTAAATAGCCTTTTTACAACTGAATTTAAAAATTTCCTACCTTCAGTATAACAAATAGTATTCTGGAAATAGAATAATTGTAAATTATTATTTTTATTTTATTTGTTGGCCTCTCGAAATATTTCATTATATTTGGGCTGGGATTTTATGGCTTTTTGGACTTCAGCGCCTGCTGAATCTTTTGAATCAGATATTGCGAGGAATCTTGATGTTTAACTAAGTCTTCCAACTCGGAAACAGTGACTTCGGCTTGTTCTCTCTCTCGAACTAAAGAATCAGCGGTAACACTTTTTATGACTCCCAAAGGTTCTTGGATAGCGGTCAATGAATTGAAATTTTTTTCCGCTATTAATTCTTCTAACTCTAACAGGGCCATTTCTGCGCGATCGATCTTGATCGTCACGGATTTAGCCACATTAGCACCTGCTCTTGCTGCCTCCGTGAGTTCGTGAACTCGAAGTTTAAACCGGCTGGCAATTTGCTCCATTTGAGTCCCCAATTCAAAAGTTTTACTTGCCAGCCTGCCAATTTCTAGACTCACTTTGCTCAGACCGCTGGGCTGACTTCCCATTTGATTGGTAACTACAGCCACCTGTACTGCTAAATGCCTGACTTGTTCGATCGCCTCCCGGATGGTTCGGGAAGTGCGGTTAACCGTTTCTAAATCATTAGCTATGGCTTTGCCCACGCCCAAAATTTTATCTGTATTGTTGCAAATAGAATTAGCACCTTGAAAAGTAGCTTGAAATGCTTGGCGACCTTCCGAAGAAATCAGTTTCGCAATTCTCACAAATCGCTGATTCATTTGAGCTATTTCTTCAGCTTGTTTGATAAGTGCCACTTGCTGGACACTAGGATTGGCATAGGACTTTTCTGTTTGACGTTGGTGGATTTTTAAAAGCTCATTACATTCGTGAACCTTAGCCTGTTCTTGTTGAAGTAGCGCCAAATACTTGTGTCTTTCTACTCGGTATTTTTGAATAACTTTGTTAGCTTGCGCTAAAAGTTTCGACTGGGCAATCACCAGAGTATGAACGTCCAAAAGGTGGTGGCTCTGGTCTTCTCTTACCACAATAATCGGTTCATAAACCAAGTCTTTGTGCCTGTTGAAAGACGCTTGCACGGCATCGTCAACTTTCCAGTTTGCCGAAAGCAGCAAAGGCGGAATTCTAATAAAATCTAACAAGGCTCGAATCGGGTGTGACCCGTAAAGTTCTACGCGATCGGGAAAACTCATTTGCTCTCGAAATTTGACGCGAGAAATCATGCCCAATACCTGTGATTCATGGGTAATAATGACTCCCGGCAGCTCGGGTTCTTGCTCAAATCTTTCAGCCACTACCTGTCCTAGAGTTGCAGCGCTCACTTGGAAGTCGTGACACGGCAGATGTCCGATCGTGAAATCGGGGGTGAGTTGAGTTGGATTGCTCATTTACCCGGATAGTGTTAAGTACAAGTTAACAAATTATATATTAATATTATACTGGAATAAGATTGTTGAAAGTAGTCAACGACCCAGCACGGAAGTGACTGGGCTTCGCGCCTAAAACTTCATTTTCAGTTGACCAGCCTGACAGTAATGACACCAAGCGGATACGTAGCTAGTCCCCTGTTCTGTCGTTAAGGGTTAAACATTTTTATTTGGGTTAAGGACGTGCCATTAGCCGAATCAGCTCAGAAAACAAAGGCGCGTGCTAACTTCACCCCAGCAATGGGAGTGGAATTGCTTAGTTTCAATCAACAACCCGGTTCACAAACACCACCAGAAGCGATCGATTATACAGCCGTATCCCTTCCCCCCGTTTCCTCCTACCGCTTTCGCGCTCGTAAAGCGCTGAAGCGGGGGTCACTCGCCCAGAAGAAAGAGGACAACTATAGGGAGAAATTAGCTCTCTGGCTCCGGGGCCTTCTATTACCTACTTTCTGACTTTGGATCGGCCGCGCCTGCTGTTCCCCAGGTTCCGTCCTCACAACAGGGGCATTCATATTTTGTTCTTTAAAACAACCGGGAAAATATTTAGATTGAAACCAAAAACCTTAAATCGGACTTTGCCACTAGCAACCTTTGAGGCTGCTTACCAGTTGTTACAGCAAATGGCTGAAATCCCAGGGGCGATTTGGCTGACCGACGATGCGATCGCTGATTCTCAAAATCTGGACAATTCGTCGGAAAGGTTTGCAGCAGTGGTATCAGAGCATTTTAGCGCGCTGCTGCGGGGCAATCTATTAGATGAGTTCGCAACAAACGGACACAAGCACAGCGAACAAAATCTCCATTCGCAATTGAATGTGCAGTTGACTTTCGACCCCGGGGCGATCGCCAATTTCCTGTCTCCCCTCGCAGACAAACTCGCAGAAATAACGGGCTCACCCTCGTGGAAAATTGACATTCGCGCCCTCAAACAAGCAATTAAAAATATACAGACTAACTCGGCCGTTCTTCAAAGCGAATTCACCCTAAATTTGCTGGATATTCTCGCTGCCAATGCCAGCCAAAATAATCACCTGCCCCTACACAGCCAAACAGAAATAGAGGGAAAATCCGCGCCCAAAGTTATAGATCCAGAAACGCTACAAAGCCAGATTGCTGAAGCCGTCAATCAATTACAAATTGCCAGTCCCTGCATTTCATTTTGTCAGCCAGTAGAAGATGCTTTGCAGCAACAGCTTGAACAAGAGCGACTTTTAAATCAGGTCACAACTCAAATCCGCCAGAGTCTGGAATTGCCTGTAATTTTGTCAAAAGCAGTCGAGCAAGTGCGAGAGTTTTTGGAGGTCGATCGCCTGTTAATTTATCAATTTGAAAAAGTTCCTGCGCCGCACAAGGGCGAGTTAGCTAAAGAAATACCGGCGGCGGTTTCTGGGTCTGGCGAAATCCCCGAAAATTCCGGGTCTTACTTGTATTTAGGTCGCGTTACCTACGAAGCTTTAGCCAATGATGGTATCTCGTCTGTACTAAATTTTAGTGAAGACGCGCAGTGTTTTACCAATGGAGTCATTGACCGAGAGAAATATCGCAAAGGTTTGGCTTTGTGCGTCGCGGATGTGGAAACAAGTTACTCTTCGCAGCCTTGTTTTTTAGAGTTGATGCGGCGGGCGAAGGTACGGGCAAAGTTGCTAGTGCCGATCGTAGTTCAAGACGACTTGTGGGGGCTGCTAATTGCCCACCAGTGTACTTTTCGCGAGTGGGAAGAAAGCAAAAAAACATTTTTGCGACAAATAGCAGAACATTTGGCGATCGCCATTTACCAAGCCGAACTTTATGCACAAGTCCAGCAGCAAAAGCGCACCTCAGAACAGCGCGTAATAGAACGCACGCGAGAACTGCGCGATGCACTGGTTGCCGCCCAGTCTGCCAGCCTCGCCAAGAGCGAATTTTTGGCAGCTATGAGCCACGAATTGCGGACTCCTCTCACCTGCGTCATCGGCATTTCCGACACGCTACTGCGGTGGTCTTACGGCAAAGTTGGCAGTAAAGAAGTGCCAGTGCAAAAGCAGCGGCAGTACCTGCAAACTATCCGAGACAGCGGCGACCACTTATTAGAATTAATTAACGATATTTTAGATTTATCGCAAGTAGAAGCGGGAAAAGCAATATTAAAAATTAGTGAATTTTCACTTTCTAAATTAGCTTCTCAGAGCCTGCACGCCCTCAAAGAAAAAGCTGCGGCTAAGGGCGTGGAACTGCTGCAAGAACAACGGATCAAACAAGAGTGCGATCGCTTCATCGCTGACCCCCGCCGCTTGAGACAAATTCTCTTCAATCTTTTAGGAAATGCGATTAAATTTACTCCCAAAGGCGGGCGAGTCATCCTGCGAGTTTGGGTGACCGAAGATAAAAATCGAACGCCGGCAGTGCGGCAGCCCGGTACTGCACCGGCAGGCAGCACCGCTGTTTTTCAAATCAAAGATACCGGCATTGGAATTCCCGAAAATCAGCGATCGCTTTTGTTTCAAAAATTCCAGCAGTTGGATTCCCCGTACCGCCGCGAATACGGCGGCACCGGTCTGGGATTGGCTTTAACTAAACAGTTAGTAGAGCTTCACGGCGGTGCGATCGAAGTCAGCTCTACAGTTGATGTCGGCTCTACTTTTACGGTTTTTATACCCATCCAAACTTTCAGCAAAGATGAATCCACAAAATTTACATATGAAAAATCGAATTCATCTTTACCGCTGCATTCTTCCTCGTGGGGCAGCCTCGTACTCGTCGAAGAAGATGAAGAAACTGCCATGCTGATTTGCGATATCCTGACAGCAGCAGGACTGCAAGTGGTGTGGATGATTGAAGGTTCGGCTGCCGTGGAACAAATTGAACTTTTGCAGCCGAATGCTGTGATTGTCGATATGCGCTTGCCCGGTATGAATGGCTGCGAAATAATTCACCAACTGCGCCAAAAACCCGCTACTGAAAATATCAAGATTCTAGCTTTAAGCGCTAATGAAATTCCGCCAGATCAGATATCTTTTGTGACGGCGGGAGCTAACGAGTGTTTGGCTAAACCGATTCACCCTGAGCAATTGCTGGACAAAATTATTTCTTTAATGGCCGGGATTGGTAATGGGTAATTGGGCATGGGGCATGGGGCATGGGGCATGGGGCATGGGGCATGGGGCATTTCATAGAATTGAGTTTTTGAGGTAATTATGGGAAGACCTGATTTTGAGGAATTAGAGGTTTATAAGTTGGCGGAAAGTTTGGCGAATCAGATTTGGGAGATTGTAAAAAAATGGGATTACTTCACAAAAGATACGATGGGCAAACAGATAGTTCGGTCTGCTGATAGTGTCTGTGCTAATATTGCTGAAGGAAGAGGTCGTTATAATGATCAAGATAATCGGCGTTTTGTAAAAATTGCGAGAGGCTCTTTGTACGAAACAGTAAACTGGTTAAGATTAGCCTATGCTAGACAACTTATCACCAGCGAAGAAGTAAGCAAATTTAAACCAATTATCGATAAATTACTACCAAAAGTTAACGCTTATTTGAGTTCAATAGGGCACAGGGAATAAATTACAAAAAAAGCCCAATGCCCAATGCCCGATGCCCGATGCCCGATGCCCGATGCCCAATTCCCCCTTCTCCATTCCCCATGATTAATTGTCAAATTCCTACAGGATTAATTGTTTCTTGTCAAGCACCTGCTGATTCGCCGCTGCACGATCCGATCGTAATTGCGGCAATGGCGCGAACCGCCATCAATCGAGGTGCATCGGGCGTGCGGATTGACACTCCGGCTCACATTGCAGCGGTGCGAAAACAGATATCCGCTCCCATAATTGGGATTTGGAAGCAGCAATTGCCGGGATGCGAGATTTACATTACCCCTCGGTTTGAAGACGCGCGGGCGATCGCCGCTTCTGGAGCCGATATTATCGCCGTTGATGCTACTCTGAGAAACCGTCCTGCTGGCGGCGAAGACTTAAAGACATTAATCGCGCGAATTCACAGTGAATTGGGCAAATTAGTGATGGCGGATGTAGATACAATAGAAGCTGCGATCGCGGCTGCCGAAGCGGGTGCAGATACTGTAGCAACTACTCTTTTTGGCTACACTCCCCAGACGGAAAATTTATCGCCACCGGGATTTGATTTGCTTGCGGAAATGGTAGAAAAGCTTAAGGTTCCCGTTATCTGCGAAGGCGGGATATCGGGGCCGGAAATGGCTAAAAAAGCCTTGGATTTAGGAGCGGTGGCTGTTGTTGTGGGGACAGATATTACTGGGATTGATCTTAAGGTGACAGCCTATAAGTCGCTGATGGGGAAATAAGTTCGGCAACGGATGTAACGGATTTAACGGATTGAAGGCAGTTCGGCAACCGATTATTTAACGGATTTAAGCAATGTAACGGATGTAACGGATTGAAGGAAGAAGGGAGAAGAAATATTCGGCGATAGAAATGGCTTGTAGGCAAAGGAAACGCGCCAGCTAAGGGTGGGAAATAGCGGGCGATTTCCATCGCCCTTTATCAGGGGAAGTTGCTAAATCAGTGCGCCGTTGATAAAGCTGCTAACTACAGCTAAGGCGATCGCCCCCAGTACCGCGCTCCAAAGGCCCATCCGCAAACTAAATCCTTCAACTAACTTCGCAGCCGAGGCAAAAACAATCACGTTCATTACAAAAGCAAACAGGCCGGAAAGCAATCCCAGCGTCAGTAGGTTCGGTACGAAAAAAACTGCTTTTAGAATTGGCAAAATTAAAACATTCAACATTCCCAAAACCGCAGCGGAAATTACTGCTTTCGGTGTGCTGTCAATTTCTACGCCGATCGGCAGTTGAGAAATCAGTAGCAAGCTGCTACCTGTCACCAGCCAAGCAATCAAAAAATCGATCGGTTCCACAGCGCTCGTACCTCCTTAACAGTTGAATTGTTAAAAAAACCTGATATTTAACATCTACCTTAATCAAACAATCCGGCTGATCCGTCTGCCAACAGGCCGAATTTATGTCTGTCACTAAAGAGTGACAAGTTCCAATCGCTGCATTTTCTGCCAAATGATCCGGATGGGAACCGTATCAACCTGTTAGTTGAATAAAAAGAGCAGATTAATTAATATGGCTGGCGATTTTTCTTTTAACTCTAAAATCAGATTCGACAAAAAAGCCTTGGACAACCCTGCACGGCAAGGCAGCCGATCGCTCCAAGTTATGATTTTTATGCTGCTCGTCACTACCTTGGTGACGCTACCCATATTTCGTCTAGCCGAACTGCAACTGGTACAGGGAGCCTACAACCGACAGCGGGCGGAAAATAACCGCATTCGCCCTGTTTCAGTCGCAGCCAATCGCGGTCAAATTTTAGACCGCAACGGCAAAATTTTTGCTGCCAGCCGCGTATCTCGATCGGTCTATGTGTGGCCAAAAGAGCGATCGGCTAAGGAGTGGCAAGAGATCGCTGCTACACTGGGCCCCATCGTCAAACTTCCCTCAGCCGAAATTGTCAAAAAAATCGATGCAGTTGGCTACAGATCAGCCCTGCCAGTGCGAATTAGTAAGGATATCGATGTCGGTACTTTCGTGGCGTTGGGAGAACAAGCTAGTACTTTGCGGGGAGTTGAAATTCGCGTAGAATCGAGCCGAGACAATCCCAACCAGCAATTAGCAGCTCACCTTTTGGGATACGTCGGCGAAGCTAGTTTAGATCAATTAAAAGCTAATCCTGCATATCCGATGGGAATGATCGTCGGTCAAATGGGAGTTGAAAAATTAGCCAATTCAACTTTAGAGGGCGTTTGGGGAAACCGTTTAATCGAGGTAAATGCTAAGGGCGAGGAAATCCAAGATTTAGGTGTAAAAGATCCTATTCCCGGCAAACCGGTGCAGCTAACTTTAGATTTAGATATGCAGAAAACTGCGGAAAAAGCTTTGGGCGATCGCCTTGGTGCCGTTGTGGCGATCGACGTGAAAACCGGAGCTCTTTTAACAATGGCTAGTTGGCCGACATTTGACCCCAATATTTTCACCCGCAAGGTGACTCAAAAAGAATGGGATCGGCTGCAAGGGCCAGACAAACCATTTTTAAATCGGGCAGTTCAAGGCTATCCAGTCGGCAGCACTTTTAAGATTGTAACTTCTGTAGCCGGGATGGAGTCGGGCAAGTTTTCTCCTGACTCGACTTTGGTAAGTTCTGCTTCAATTAACATCGGCGGAATTTCCTTTAACGAACACGGCGCGGGTTACGGCGTTATCGGTTTCCGCGATGCTTTAGCCTACAGCAGCAATACGTTTTTCTATCAAGTAGGTATGACTGCTGGGCCGGAAGAAATGGCAAAATGGGCTAAAAAAATGGGCATTGGCGGTACTATTAATTTAGATCTTTTGGGGATAGACGGCGCCAATCACGGTCAAGTTCCGATACCAGCCGAGAAACAGAAAATGTATGGGGAAGATTGGTATGTGGGCGATACGGTAACAATGGCGATCGGTCAAGGTTTGGTACTTTGTACTCCCCTAGAATTGGCAGTGATGGTGTCAACTATTGCCAACGGTGGTTGGCGAGTGCAGCCACATTTGTTGGCTTCTCAAACGAATACGCCTGTTACTCAAAAAATTTCAACAGGTATTAAGCCGGCAACTTTAAATGTCATTAAACAAGGATTGATTGAGGTGGTGAAAAAAGGTACAGGCCGCGGCTTGAATGATGGTACTATTCCTTTAAGTGCGGGCAAAACTGGAACGGTGGAAATGCCCGGTCATCCTGACAATTCTATGTATGTGGGTTTTGCTCCTGCTGACAAACCTGAAGTTGCGATCGCAGTTATAGTTGAAGGCGGTGGATATGGTGCTGTATCGGCGGCACCAATTGCTCACGAGGTATTTAGAACCTATTTTCAAAAGCATGGTTTTAAACCTACTAATAAGCCTCTATAGTCATTAGTTAATAGTAGACTGTTGACTGTTGACTGTTCTCATTTTGTCCCATACTTCGATCGCACTTTTCTTGATATCTTAGAAAAGTGCGATCGATCAAAAGTTTTCCCCTACCAATCCTCTCACTTCCACGGTCGATAAATTCATCATTTGCGCTACCTGTTCCAGACCCACTCCAGAATTTAAGAGTTGATTTACGAGCGAGCGTAATGTTCACTCCGCAGCTAGTCGTCCCAGGTTCTCTTCCTTATGAGTCTTCAAAAACTCCCCCGTTTCAGGAACTCTAAACCTCAATTCTCCTGAAATTAGATGCAATTCTAGTCCCAGCACTTCACTGAACAACCACAGCGTATCGAAAGCGATATTGTTGGCTGCAATCGGCTCATACTGATTGTTTATTAGACGTAATCCCTGTAAAATTGGATTCAGATAATCTCCCGACGGATCATACTGAAAATATTCCCTAACTCCCCAAGCCCGATAACTTTCCGGTTTGGTTTCTTGGTCTTTCGTCTGAGTTGTTTCCCAAGTAATTTATAACACAAAATCGGGAGTAATTCCGCCTTATTCCCCAACTTTATAATTATCTCTTTTGCGGTTTGCCACTCCAAAGACCACATAAATATCCGGATCAACAACCGCTTGGTTGTTCCCTTGTTCATAATAAATGAAAGAATTAGCTGACACGTAAACATCAGAACGTTCTTGAAAGTAAAGCTTGACAGCTTCTACGCTGTAAATCATGTAATCGCGCGTGATGTCGCTTTCAGCCATCGGCTCTCCGTCGCTGCTGGGATCTTCAATTTCTACTTGTTCGAATTGAGTTAAAATTGTCATTTTTCAATTTTCCTCAAAGTTAATTAATTTAATATCGGGTAAATAAGCGTTCTAAGGTTTCTAGTGATATCATGTCCGGTCGATTGACCATGATATAATGCGTGAGGAACACTACCTCCGTCAGATAAAGAATGCCGAAACGA